>JBATAS010000368.1:0-1582 GCA_049661965.1 Ferruginibacter sp.
CCGCGGAATGTAGCGATGGCCCGGCCCAGGCCCCGCGGGCGATAGGTGAATTCCCAGGTCAGCGTTGACCTGGGGGCGTTCTCGCCGCTGAAGGTGAGGCCCAACCATCGCGAACAGCGGCGACGCCCTGGCGGAGCAAGAAGATTGCGGAGGCGAGGCTCCGGGGCTTCCATCCGTGATTGAGATCGAGCGCGTTGGTCGGGAGCCCTGTGCCCGCCACCAGAGTCCACCCACTTGGAAGCGTGACTTGAAGGCGTGGGTCGGTAGTCGTCGCCTTCCGCGTCGTGCAGATGATGCCTGAACGCAGCCGCTGACGACGTTGCCATGGGCCCCACTCAAGCATGACGAGGCCGTGGCTATCCGGAGTCGGCCCAAGAGCCTGGATCCAGATAGGCCCCGTCCAGTAGGTGGGGAAGGTGACCTGGTGCTCTGTTTTCTTCGGACTAACGCCCCGGGCATCGTAGGTGCGTTCGATCCCAAGGCGGCCGTCGGCCTCCCAGATGAGATCGAGGCGAGGTAGGAGTCCCCGTTGGCTCGGCAGATGGCCCGACTCGAGGAGTTCAATGTGTTTCGCATTCACTGGGTGAGTCGGGTCAAGCCTGGTTGAGGATGCCGCGGCGGTTCGGCGTGACATCGCGCTTGACTCGCGCAGTGCTCGGAGCTGGTGGGGTGACACAGTCACCTGGGTGATCACGCGTCCCCGATCGTCGAGAATGGTTGGGCCGGCAAAGTGCAATACCTCAAGATCGGCGCCGTCAACGGGGACTGGGGTCTTATCATCCCGAGCGAGGCCGAAGTGGGGCGATATGACAGACCACTGGAGTCCAAGACTTTCGGCCAAAGACCTGATCGACGAGAGCCATCGGTTCATCACGGGCCACCCGGCCCAGGCCGGTTGCAGCGGATCTTCGATCGGAGCGGCTGAGTCGAGCAAAGTCGCACCTTCGACGTGGTCGGCGTTGAGAGTTGCGATCACGCTTGCCGGGATGATGCCGTGGCCAAAACTAGCCCAGCCCGGCTCGGACATGAGCACCTCAAGAGGCGGATTGGGAACGCTTGCCGGTCCCGTGACGAACAGCCCTCCCGGGGGAAGTTCCTTGTCGTAAACCCCTCGCAGAGGCGCCCCCCAGCGGAATGCGATCGTGACTCGGGATCGCGGCCGCGTCCGGATCCATACCCAAACAGGTCTGCTAGGTGACGCAAAATTCCGGGACCATGATGACCTCGGTGGCCGAACCACCTGAGCGCACACCGACAGCATGTCCCGGAATGCGTCAGCCCCTGGCGCGGACAACTCAAGAGAGGCGATGAAGCGTTCATTCAATACATTTCCGACGACCATTTCGCCTGACTTTCCCCGCTCCCAGTTCGACAGCGCCTGCGGAGTGACGAAGAGTCGCCCTGCGACCTCCGCCTGGCTAAAGCCTGCTGATTCTCGCCAAGCCCGGAGGACGTGACCGCGAAGGGCGGCGGCGGTCTCGACGGTCACGGATTACCCCTGATACATGAGTCGACGCTCACTGCTCGTGTCCACTCCTTCTCCGGCACTGCCCGCCAACCATTGGATCGCAACATCCTGACC
>JBATAS010000369.1:0-7065 GCA_049661965.1 Ferruginibacter sp.
TTTCAATTATCTCAGTTGCAGGAAGAGGTTGAGGTTGAATGATCGTTTCCGGTATATCGGTATTAATAACCGGCCTTGCTGTTTCAGTTTCTGTAACCTGCTTAATTTTATCTTCTTCATCCGGTAAAACATTCTTTCCAAAATCAATATCCGATACCAGATAATTATTAATGGGCAGATAAGGAATTGATGTAGCCGAATTTACAGGTAAAACAGATTTACCTGATTGAAATAAAACCGAAACCGATAAAAAGAAAAGCAGTATTAAACCTATCAGTGGTGCAACTATATTAAAACGTAAAGTTTGATTAATGGTTTCTTTTTTGGTAAAGTACTGGATGCGCTGCAGCAGGTATTTCTTTTGATTAACAGCCGCCAGTTGAAATGCCGGAGTAGGTTGTTTCATCAATTCGGCCTGCAATAAGGTTTCGGCATATAAGGCCGGCGAATATTCAAATGCCAGTACATGCAGGTCGCAGTTTTTTTCTCTTTCCAAACGTATAGTTTGGCAAACAGTTATTATAAAAGGATTAAAAAAGAACAGCGATTCTGCGGTTAATAAAAACCAGTTGAGCAGGTAATCGTTGGTGCGTATATGTGCTAACTCATGCAGGATAAGGGTTTCGGCCTGCCGTAAACTGATATTGTTTACCAGGGCAACAGGTAAAAGTATAACGGGTTTAAAAAAACCAAAAGTTACCGGTGTTTGAACGGTATTGCTGAGCCAGACTTTTACTTTTCTTTTTATGCCGAACTGATGAGCTTTTAACTGGGTAAAGAGTTTAAGTTCAACTGCAGGTTTTTGAAGCCCTGTTTTGTATTGCTGCTTAAATTGCTGCCAGCTAACAAAAGCTTTGATTAATTTATATATAAGTGCAATAATGTAGGCAGTAAATAACCAGGGAGTAGCCGCCTGTATATTTGAAAGGCCGGTATAGGCAGCAATGCTTTCAGTGAGTGCTGTAAAGTTGCCCGGGTTTAAAGTGTTAAAAAAGTAAACAGAAAAAGTAAAAGCAAATAAGGTTAATTGGGTAAGCAGTATGGCATACAGGATATTTCTTTTAGCAAGCGGTGCATTATTCTTATGAATGAGTTTATCTACAGCAACGTACAGCAGCAATAAAAGTGCAGCCTGCCAGAGGCTGTGCAGCATTGCCATGCAGAAACTGTAAGAGAAATGAATCATAAGCATTTAACTTTTGAGGGTTAATTGATTTTATTTTTCCTTTTTTAATTGATTAATGAGCTGTTGAATTTTTTCAAGTTCTTCTTCGCTGGCATCATGGCCGCCCAATGCCTGTAAAACCAGGTCGGAGGAAGAGCCTGCAAATAAAGTGTTGATCATTTTATTTAAAAACTGCTGCTGGGTTTTTTCCCTCGTTACTGCAGGTTGATAAATATGAGTCTTGTTGCTGTCGTCACGGGTTACCAAACCTTTTTCAAACATGATCTGCATCAGTTTGAGGGTAGTAGTGTAACCGGCATCCTTGGTTTTTAATAATTCTTCATGCACGGTTCTAACGGTGGCAGTTTTTTCATTCCACAAAACCTGGAGTATCTCCAGTTCGCTTTCGGTTGGCTTATTATTCTTGATTAATGTCATAGTACGAGTATTTTCGTAAGGCAATTTACGATTTTACACGTCAATGCCAAATTTCTGTATCAGTTTTTTTGATCTGTTAACATTCCTTTGTGAAAAAAGCTTGCGGGTATCTGCGGATTTTTGTGTTAACAAAGTATCTGTATGTTTATAAATGGATTAGTCTGTTAGACATTTTTTTTTTAATTTACAATGTTTCAACTATCCTTTGTTAACAGCTGTGAGTTTACCAGCTCTCTTATTCAAAATTCAATAATTTACCCTAACAATTTTACCTAAGTAATTAATCAGCAGATTATTTATTTAAATACTTGCTTGTAAAACACGTTAAGCAGGTTTAATCTATTATTATGAAAAAAAACAACCAAACTGATTTATTGCGAATGTTCAATTTTTTTTTCCTTCTTCCTCTGCTTCTTCTGATAACCAATGCAGGCTTTGCTCAAAACGATCCTGATATTCCTGACTTTGCTCAATATAAAATAGATAAAGCAGAATTTATGAAACTTCGGTCCGAAGCCATAGGTATGAAAAGAGGAATTTTTCCTGATCAGGATTTTGACTCTCAAAAAAGAACCCAGGCCGTTGTACAGATGGAAGCTCAGCGTCGGCAGTTGTTGCAATTTGCAAGTCCCGAACAGCTGAATATTATATTATCAGCCTGGACACCGATAGGTCCGGCCCCGATTCCTAACGGTCAAACTCAAACGATTACCACGCCGGTATCAGGCAGGGTTACAGCTATTGCAGTGCATCCAACCAATGCCAATATTGTCTATGCAGGTACAGCGCAGGGTGGTGTTTACCGTACAGTTAATGGCGGTACAAACTGGGTGCCTATTATGGATGCAGCCCTCAGCCTTGCAATTGGCTCCATTGCCATTTCCCCGTCTCAACCTGAAACAGTGTATGTAGGAACCGGTGAACCACATTTTTCGTCAGATAGTTATTTTGGTGTGGGCGTGTACAGAATAAACAATGCCAGTACAACCGCAACCCTAACCGGGCCGTTAAATAAAGACGCTGGTAATGGAGATATTTTTTCCGGACGTTCAATTGGTAAAATAATTGTACACCCAACAAACCCAGATATTATTTTTGTCAGCTCTACATCTGGAATAGGAGGAATCAGGTCAACCAGCAGTGTTTTACCATCCAGGGGAATTTATCGCTGTAACAATGCCACAACTGCCAATCCGGTGTTTAATAAATTAACAGGCCTGCTTGCAAACCTTAATGTAAGTGTAAGGGATATTGCAATAGATCCGCTTGATCCAAATATTCTTATTGCAGTACCTATTGCAACTGGGGCCAACCAGGGCGGTATTTATCGTTCAGCTAATGCACTTAATGCAGATCCCACTACCGTTACTTTTTCGCAAAGAGTAATTGTTAACAGCACCAGTACGAGTACATTAAATGGCGAACTTGTAGGTATTCATCCAACTGCCGATGCTAATGCAACATTTTTTGCTGCTATGGGTATATCAAACGGCAGGGTGTACAGGTCTGTTGATGGCGGCGTTACCTGGACTACAAGAATTACCAATGCATTTTGTGGCGGACAATGTTTTTATGATATTGCTATTGCTGCAGATTCATCAAATACCAGTATTGTTTACCTGGGTGGCGATCCAACTATTGTTGCAGCTAAATCAACAAATGCAGGTACCAGTTTTACAGATAATAAAGTTGGACTGCACGTAGATACACATGTACTTACCATATCTCCATCCAACCCAACACAGGTATGGCTGGGTACCGATGGGGGGATATATAAATCGGTTAACAGCGGCGTTACCTGGACTCATCAGAATACCAGTGAGTTCAGTGCCACACAGTTTATGAGTATTGCTGTTCACCCAACCGACCCTAATTTTTCAATAGGCGGTACACAGGATAATGGCACAAACTTTTATCAACCCGGCGGAACCTGGACCAGGGCCGACTTTGGGGACGGCGGTTATGCTCAAATTGATCAGAATGCACCCGACAATACGAATGTGCGTATGTATCATACTTATTTTAACGCAACTACGCTACAGGGATATGGAACTGTATCAACTACCGCCTCTGCCGGAGATGGTTTGTGGGCTTTTCGAGGTTGCCAGACTGCAGGCGGTACAACTAATGGAATTACCTGTAATGGTACCATTAATTTTTATGCTCCGCTGGAAAGAGGTCCAGGAAACCCCAATACCATTTATTATGGATCAGATCGTTTATACAGATCGGCAAATACTGGAACAACCCATACGGTTGTAAGTCAGAATCCAATTGTATCGGGTGTACCGATAAGTGCTATAGGCATATCTCCGCAAAATGATAACGTACGTATAGTGGGGTTAAACAATGGTGCAATATATGGTACCAGTACCGGTGCAAGCCCACTGGTAAACCTTGACCCGGCTAATACCATTCCTGATGCTGCTGTTGCACGTACAATAGTTGATCCTAATGATCAGAATACAGCGTATGTTACACTTTCTGTATTTGGACAAAATAGTGTGTGGAAAACAACAAACTTAAATGGGGCTCCACCCACCTGGACAAGTGTTTCAACAGGATTACCACAAGTGCCGGTTAATGCTTTTGTGGTTGACCCCGCAAATTCAAATACACTTTTTGCCGGAACGGATATAGGTGTATATGCTTCAATTGACGCCGGGGCAACCTGGTTCCCTGCTGGTACTGGCTTACCTATTGTAGCTGTATTTGGAATAGCTATGACCGCTGGTAATAAAGTAAGAATTGCAACACATGGTAAGGGGATGTGGGAAATAAATAAGTTTACCGCTTTACCCATAACCTACAATTCGTTTACCGCTGTGCCTAAACCAAAAGGCGTTGCAGCCCTTGCATGGAAAACTGCCACCGAGAGTAATAATAAGGGATTTGAAATTGAAAGAAGTCTGTACAAGGATAATAACCAGGTTTTAGCCTGGGGAAAGATAGGATTTGTGCAAGGTAGTGGTACTACTGTTTCGGAAAGCAGTTATACTTATAATGACGAACCTTCCGGCGGTAAAAAATTCATGTATCGCCTGAAGCAACTTGACTATGACGGTAATTTTAAATATTCCGAAACCCGGCTGGTAAGTTTCTCTGGTTATGATTATGAATTGTATGATGCGTTTCCTAACCCAACCGATGCCGGCAGCACAATAAAATATATTCTGGGAGCTGATGACCTTGTAAATATTTCAGTGTACAGCCTTTCAGGAAAGAAAGTTAAGGAACTGGTGAATACACAGCAGGTAGCGGGTATTTATCAGGTATCATTAAATACATCTGATCTGGCAACGGGTACTTATATCTATACTATAAAGACAAATAATTATAAGCAGTCGAAAAAACTTATTATCAGGCGATAACAAAGATCATCTGTAAAACAAAAGCCCTGCTGATTCAGCAGGGCTTTTTAAATAGTACGATATAAAATTACTTTTGTGTATTCGTTATATTAAGATCAGCATTACCCAAAGCAGCAATCAATGTTTGATATTTGCTTGTTACTTCTGCAGTAACTTTCTTACCATTAAGTGAAAGATTTCCTTTAGATAAATTCAAAGAAAAATTATCTTTCTCAATTAATTTATCAGCAACCAATGCGTCAATAAGGTTTTCAGTAGGTACTTTCAAAGCATTTGCATCAGCAGTGATAGTAAGATCTGCCGTATTAGTACTGTCGTTTTTAATGATAGAGATTTCTTTGGTCATTTCCTTCATTTCATGTTTTGGAGTTGCGCTGCCATACATAACTGCAAGGGTAGGAGCAATAACCAATGAAACGATTGACATCAGTTTAATTAAGATATTCATTGAAGGACCAGAAGTATCTTTAAACGGATCACCAACAGTATCGCCGGTTACAGAAGCCTTATGCGGCTCTGATTTTTTGTAAAACATCTCACCATTGATCTCAACACCTGTTTCAAAAGATTTTTTAGCATTATCCCATGCACCACCGGCGTTGTTCTGGAACATACCCATCAGTACGCCACTTACAGTTGCACCAGCTAAAAATCCGCCCAAGACTTCGGGGCCAAAAGCAAAACCAATAATGATTGGGGTAATTAATGCGATAGCGCCGGGTAACATCATTTTCTTTAAAGATGCTTCGGTAGAAATGGCCACACACTTATCGTACTCAGGCTTTCCGGTACCTTCCATAATGCCTGGAATAGTGCGAAACTGGCGGCGAACTTCTTCCACCATGGCCATTGCCGCTTCACCAACTGCACGTATGGCAAGCGATGAGAAGATAAAAGGAATCATTCCTCCTACAAACAAACCGGCCAATACCGGTGCTTTATAAATATCAATACCTTCAATACCACTAATACCAACAAAAGCTGCAAATAAAGCCAGTGCTGTTAATGCCGCAGAAGCGATTGCAAAACCTTTACCTGTTGCAGCAGTTGTATTACCAACAGCATCCAGAATATCTGTCTTTTCTCGAACTTCTTTTGGTAACTCACTCATTTCTGCAACACCACCGGCATTATCAGCAATTGGTCCGAAAGCATCAATCGCCAACTGCATAGCAGTAGTAGCCATCATACCAGCAGCGGCAATGGCCACGCCATATAAACCTGCACACCAGAAACTCATATATATACCAGAAGCCAAAACCAGAATTGGTAAGAAAGTGCTTTCCATGCCCATGGCCAAACCGCCAATGATGTTTGTTGCATGACCGGTACCGCTCTGGCGGATAATAGTATTCACCGGGCGCTTGCCCATGGCAGTGTAATACTCAGTGATCATACTCATGAGCGTACCTACAACCAAGCCAACCATAATAGCGCCGAATACACCATTCTTAGTGAACTCATGTCCACGTAAAGTCATGGTATCGGGCATTAAAAAATTTACCAGGAAATAAGAAGCAACGGCTGTAATAATGATTGAACCATAGTTACCCATGTTCAATGCATTCTGTACTTTTTGTGTGCTTAATCCGGCGCTGTCGCTGATGCGTACAAACCAGGTTCCTACTATAGAGAATAAAATTCCCATGGCTGCAATCAACATTGGTAAAAGGATAGGAGACATGCCACCAAAAGAATCGGTCATAGCATTTGTTTCTCTTCCCAAAACCATAGTAGCAAGAACTGTAGCCACGTAAGAACCGAACAGGTCAGCACCCATACCAGCCACATCACCTACGTTATCACCTACGTTATCGGCAATGGTTGCCGGGTTACGTGGATCATCTTCCGGGATTCCTGCTTCTACCTTACCCACTAAATCGGCACCAACATCGGCAGCTTTTGTATAAATACCGCCACCCACTCGGGCAAATAATGCAATAGACTCGGCACCTAAACTGAAGCCGGTTAAAATTTCTATGGTACGCTCCATTTCGTGACTGTCAACAGCCGCATCGGGAGCAAAAATCATTTTTAAAACAATGAACAAACCGCCTAGTCCTAACACCGCTAAACCGGCAACACCTAAAC
>JBATAS010000370.1:0-2655 GCA_049661965.1 Ferruginibacter sp.
GTATTTGAATATCTGCTTTCATTCTACTAAGTTATACATTTGGTCTATATTATTTATGTTTTATCCTTTGCCGCCGTAGGTAAGCCCCCAACTGGCGTACTCCCCCAACTGGCGCAAGTTTGGCGCAAGTGTTCCAACTGGCGCAGTGTTTGGCCCACCAACTGGCGCAAGTGTTCCCCCAACTGGCGCAGACTGATTCCTGGCGCAGATATGCAGGGCGGTAAAAGAGCGTTGGCGTATCTGTGCCAACTAATACTGTTACACAAAAACCAGCCAACTCTTAAACTTTAACAGCTTTTACTTGGCACAGATACGCTGCCACACAAAAAGCCATGCTGCATATCTGCGCCAGTAATCAGTCAGTATGCAGGCAGTAAAAGTGCGTAGTGTATCTGTGCCCGCTAATACTCTTACAATAAATACCAGCCAACCCTTACACTTTAAAAGCTCTTACTTGGCACAGACCTGCCTGCCGGTAGGCAGGTCTGCGCCAGTAATCAGCTTTATATTTTAGCAGTAAAACTTTGTACTTTTAATCCATGAGCCGCAAATACAAATTTCGTGACGATGACAAACTGTATTTTGTAACCTTCACAGTCACCAACTGGATAGACCTGTTCATCAGAAACGAGTATAAGGATATTGTACTTGCAAGCATCAGATACTGCCAGCAAAACAAAGACCTTGATGTACATGCCTGGTGCATTATGACAAGCCACATGCATTTAATTGTTGGCACAAGAGGAAATCCATTATCAAACATTATGAGAGATTTAAAACGCCATAGTTCCGAAACCCTGCACAAAACCATTGCAAAAAGCAGCACCGAAAGCAGGAGAGAGTGGCTGTTATGGATGATGGAAAGAGCAGGCCAAAAACACAATGATAAATTTCAATTGTGGCAACCCGAAAGCCATCCCATAGAATTAAGCACAGCCGAAATGGCCAATCAAAAATTAGACTACATACATTACAACCCCGTAGAAGCTGGCTTTGTAACCAAAGAAGAAGATTGGTTATACAGCAGTGCAATAGATTATAACGGGGGCAAAGGTTTATTAGAAATTATTCAATTGGAACCCGTGTTCATGTAGTTTATAAAAGGCACAAATGCCTTAAGAAAAAAACAGACTGCGTATCTGAGCCAGTATGGACACCTGCGCCGGTATAGCAGAACACAAACAACTACGAAAATAAATAGTAGCTTTGGTTTCGGCTGGACATCCAATCTTCAGCTTTTAGTTATTAACTTCAATTGTAGTTTTTCAAATCAACTGCGGTTCAGGGCTGCACAAACAATGAATATCAGAACTATATATAGCCGTAAACGTTGGCGGTAATATGACCTCTAAATAAACGTAATGGAGATATGAAAATATTCAGGAAAATCGGGAAGTGGCTGCTAATTATCATTGGTAGCATTATTGGAATAATTTTATTATTGCTCCTTATCATCCGGATAAACAGTTCTGGTGTGGAAGAACCATTTCCAGATGAACATGGGAAAGTACTTCTTAACAGTATTGCTATGCATGAAGATATGCTGATCAACGGAGCTCCACAAAGAATTACAATCAGGGGGAAAAATAAAAATAATCCGGTACTCCTGCTTGTACATGGCGGACCTGGAAATATTGCAGCTCCATTTGCCCCCAAAACAGCGGGATACAGTCTGGAAGATATTTTTACCGTTTGCTATTGGGAACAGAGAGGTGCAGGACTTGCTTATACAAAAGACTTACCTGATTCCACGATTACGCTGAATCAAATTGTTGATGACGGAATAGAAGTAGTTAATTATCTCAGAAAGACTTTAGAAAAAGCTAAAATATACATTGAGGGGACATCCTGGGGCACAACAGTAAGTGCCTTTATGGTACAGAAAAAACCTGAGCTGTTCCATGCATACATTGGAGTTGGCCAAATGGCTAATCAACCGCTATCCGAACAGATGTCTTACGATTTTGTAATGAAAGAAGCACAAAAACAAAATGATACTCCAGCCATAAAAGAATTAAAACGCATTGGCCGGCCGCCTTATCCCCAAAAATCGAATATAGAAATGGCGGAAGCCTGCGATGTGGAGCGGTTATTAGTGATGAGGTATGTTCCAATGCGTCGTACCCCAAGTTTCAAAGAATTCAGGAAAGCATTTTTGGATAATGGGTTAACGTTTAAAGAAAAATTTACTTATTTAATAAATAATCCGGAACAATATTACCCTGCTTATAAAATACTTTGGCCTACCTGTTTCAATGTTAATCTTATACGGGATGCACCGGAGTGGGAGATACCTGTTTATATTATGCACGGGGACAACGACCATTTTACTGAAACTTCGCTGGCAAGGGAATATTTTGACTCGCTAAAAGCTCCGGTAAAAAAATGGTTTCTTTTTGAAGATGCTACGCATAGTGTGCAATTTGAACAGCCGGAAAAATACCGTTCTATTTATATCAATGAAATACTTAAAAAATAATTGTTGTCACAACTGGCTCAGTTATACAGGGCGGTAAAAGAGCGTTGGTGTATCTGTGCCCACTAACTCTTACAATAAAAACACCCAATTTTACCTGGCACAGATACGCTTTCACACAAGGCCATGCTGCATATCTGCGCCAGTAAAAAACAAGCCACCGAACCAAAATTACACGC
>JBATAS010000371.1:0-6833 GCA_049661965.1 Ferruginibacter sp.
TTTGTAAAAAAATAATTATGAGAAAAATAACTTTATCAATCTGTGCTGTTGCCATTGTTATGCTGTCATGCAACAGCAAAACTGAAGATTCTGATGCAACAACAGATACGCTGGCAACACATGCATCAACAGAAGTAAAAAAGGAAACTCTACCGGCTGCAATGCCCGACTCGGCTACTATGATGAAAATGTGGGATGATTTTAAAACACCTGGCGATATGCACAAATGGATGGAAAAAACAAACGGTACCTGGGAAGGAGATATCTCTACGTGGATGGACCCTTCAGCTCCACCCGAAATAACCAAAGGAACTATTGTTCAAACCTCAATACTGGGAGGCAGGTATGTAGTGGGTAAATATTCAGGTACAATTTTGGGCCAAAAAACCGAAGGGCAAAGTACCATGGCTTATGATAATGGTAAAAAACTCTTTGTAAGTACCTGGATAGATAACCAGGGTACGGGTATTGTTTTTATGAGCGGCGTTTTTGATGAAAAAACAAAAACTTTAAATTTAAACGGCTACCAAACTGACCCCATGACGGGTAAAGACAGCAATGTGAGGGAAGAATTGACAATTATAGATGACGACAGTTACACCATGACTATGTTTGGAACCGGAATGGATGGAAAAGAAATGAAATTTATGGAAGGAAATTATAAGCGTAAGAAATAAGTAATCCCCTGTAATGAATAAAAGATTCTTCAAAGGTTTGAAGAATCTTTTATTTTACAATTATTATTAACCGGCCTGATCGTAAGATTGTTTTATCCAGGCAATCAGTTCTTTGTTAATTGTTTTTTCATTTTCTACTTTTATGCGGTGTGTACACATGGCATTCCAGCTACCGGCTTTTTCCACATTGCCTGATGGTTCTACACCTTTAATATTCAGTCCCACATCCATTCTTGTTTTGGTTGATGGCTGAATAATGGCAAATTGTTTTTTACGCCTTAAACTTACATAAGCTTTCTTGGGAGCCACTTCCACATCTTTTCCAAATTTGTTGATAGCTTCCATCAGTTTATCGTACCAGGCCTTCATGTCTTCTTTGCCTTTGTATTGTTCAGCTATCCAGTCGGTTTCATTCTCTGCAGCACCGGCATGCGATTGTTTGGCATAATGCACTACTACATTAGCATTGCCATGTGTAAAGCCGTGTTTTTCTTTTAAAAACATTACCAGTTCACCGTGTTTTTCAAACCCGCTTTTGTTTACAATGGTAATCCAGTCTTTCAGTTTTTTACCACTGTTTTTTTCGATATTATCAATTTGTGTTTGTACTGCTTTGTCAATTATTTCACTGCTCATAATTTATTTTTTTATTGCTTTCTCATAATATGTTATCCACTCTTCAGGCGTAACTTTTGATGCCAGCTCCCCGAAAAGTTCGTAAGGAATCTTATCCATCTTTTTTAAACGGATGCAGCTCTTTCCCATATCCAGTTTTCCAACACCTGCTTTGTCATACTCATCGGTAAACCATTTCAGCAGTTTGGGATTAGAGTAAATGCCCATACTGTAAACTGCCACAAAGTTTTTTTGCGAAGCAATATTCATAAACGGCAACGGGTCTTTGGGATTGCAATGATAACCGTTGGGATACATTGAATGTGGCACTACATAACCGATCATGCCATAACCCATGGTTTCTTTAAATCCCTTGGGCAGATTCTTTTTTATTTGTTTTCTTAATTCTGAAATTACTTTTTTCCTGTCATCAGGTAATTCAGCAATGTATTGTTTAACTGTTGTAGCTTTTGACTGCATAATTTTTATTTAGAAATTTAAAATTCTGAAAAACTCAGGCCAGGGGCCCATTTCAGATTTATACTGCTTGGCCATCACCCTGGATATTTGTGCAATATGTGTAAGATCATGTACAACCCAGGTGGCTAATAAGTTTCTTAACGTAACATCACCCAAAACCGGGTGCATTCCGGGTTTATCTAAATCAGCTTCGGTTAAAGTTAAAGACCTGAACCAGATCATGTTTTCCTTTCTTATTGCTGTAAACTCATCAAGTAATTGTTGCAAGGTTTTTCCTTTACTCTCTTCATACATAGCTTCCCGGTTCCAGCGTACAAATGTTTTTGTGTTACCAAACTCAAGTATCATTTTCATCCTGGCTGTCCAGTCGGTTTTTTCGCCGTGTATCAAATGCCCTACCACATCATAGGGCGAATAAGTTTCAGGGCCTTCATTCGGCACAACCCAGTCATCAGGTAAACCTGCAAGCAGAGATTGTAATACGCCCGGAGTTCTGTCTAAAATTTCATACGATCTTTCTAAACTGTATTTCATGTTACTGACGCTTAAAGTAAAAATTCTGCTTTTTTCCTGATTCTGTTCCATCATCAGCAAAAGCATGTAACGAATCACTGGTTACAAACCGGTAAACAATCCGCTTGGGGAAATCATGCTCGGGATTTTCAAAAAAGAAAACATTGTCCTCGTTCTTTGTCATTTTAAAAGCAATGGGCTGTTTGTTGTTTTGATCTTCCACAACAGGTGTATAAAAAATTCCCTCTTTTGTATCGATAAGTGCAACCCTTTCGGTGATTATTGTATCGGCGCCCCTGAGCATATAGCCCCGGTTCTGTAAATAATCTTTATCTATCTTTTTCCATTCTTCACAAATAGCTCCACGGTTGGTGATCATTTTCCAGGTGCCTTCCAGCGCATATAGTTTTTTAAATGTCTTTTCATTATGAGTAAAATTGAACGCAGACAAACAAACGATCACTATGGCTGCAAGAATTGTTTTTTTCATTTTTGCAAGATTGAAGTTGAAAATTATGCAGGCATCTGTGATGGCCTAAATGCTCCTTTACGCAAGTGAACTCCATATTCCATCCACGCTTTCAGGCAGGCCAGAAAATTTGCCCAACCCTCGGTATTACTTTTCAGCCATTTTATACCTGCTTCGTTATTGGCTTTGCTTTTTTCAGTAATGCTGATAAATGTTATATCGTTGGCAACAGCCTGCAGATTCATTTCCACAAAAGTCTGTTCACCATCCATCGCACCATCCCAGTAAAATGAAATGTATTTATCTTTTTCAATTTTACTAATGGTAACCGGAAACTCAATTTCCATCTCCGGAAATTTCCAGGTAAGCACTTCGCCTTCATTCATAAACCCCGTACTGCTGCTGATAAAATAATTTTTCATCTTATCCGGATCAACAATGGCATCAAATACTTCTGCAGCCGGTTTTAGTACCTGCAAGCCTGCTTTAATTTCTAACCGTTCCATAATTTCTTACTTTTTCTTTTTAGCGGGTTTTTTAGATGACTTCGCAATCTTATTAAAATCCAATGCAAGTTTTACCCAATACTCCAGTTTCTTTTTAGTATTCAATGCTTCAATATCTACAAAAACATATCCTTTCATTATCCTGCCGGTAAAGTCCATTGGCTTGCAACCTTCTTTTCCTATAACTTCATTATAGATAGCAGGGTTAAACCTTACCATCAGTCTTTCTGTTTCTACACCCACACACATTTTGTCGTTTACCATAAAACAAAGGCCGCCAAACATTTTTTTCTCTTCTACTTTTTTATGGGTGAGAGCAATGATCTCTCTGGTTCTATCGGCCAATTTTTCATTGTATGCCATAAAATTATTTTTGCATGGAAGCAGGAATATTATGCAGGGCAATCCTGTTTCCTTCTGTGTCTAAAAATACGCCCATATCGCCATACTCGGGGCTTATCGTTGTTTTAGGAACAACAATTTTTCCTCCTGCAGCTTCCACCCTGTCTAAAAAAATCTGCACATCCGGGTTGCCGTTTAAATAGATAAGCGGCCCATCGGTTACCGATGGTTTATGAAAACCACTACTGTCAACAAGGGTTCCGCCAACACCATCCATTGGGTCATCAAGCGGGAACATCCGCATTTTTATCTGTGGGAAATCCATGGTTGCCATTTTTATATCAAAAACGGCTTCATAAAATTTTTGTGCCCGGTTAATGTCGGTTGTTGGTATTTCAAACCAACTGATTGCATGTTTCATTTTGTTAGTTTATGTATGATTACCAATAAGCATCCTGTAAAATTTTCCACAGCCCGTTTTCCTGTACAAATATCAAAGTGAATTTTACTTTATGGTCTTTCCCTTCTTTGTCGGTTATTACCGAAATCCCTTTTTGCCATATCTGGTCACCTATCCTTTCCGATTTAATATTGCTTAGTTTCCAGGTACCTCCCAATCTTTTAAAATCTTCCCAATAAGCAATCATCTCTTTGCGGCCACTTATCTCTGTTGTACGGCCAACAACCTTGGCATTTTCGGTGTAATAATTAGTAATTCCTTTATAATCTGCTTTATTATAAGCGTCTTCCATACCTTTCAATACCGAGTCAACAATTGCAATTGTATTATCCATCTTGCGCCGGTACTCAAGATCAAAACTGGTTATCCATGTTTTACCTCCATCACTGCTGTTTTCGCCATGCTGTCTTATTTTATCCGGTGTTAATTTATAAAATGTCATTTTTTGAATCAGCCAGGCCGTATCATTTACTTTTTCATTGTCGGTTTGAACGATCATTTTCCCTTCTTCATAATGTCCGTTAAAATATTTAGTGATGTTACCTGTGTTGTCAACCCAGTATTGCTGCCACTGTTTATTGGCAGCATTGTACATATTGTAACTTTTTCCTGAAAACCTGAATCCTCTTTGTACGATGGCACTTGTCCATTCTTCCAGAATAGTGCAACTGTCAAGCATCAGGCTTATTCTGCTGTCGCCACCTTTATTGCCGTTAGGACTGAATGCCTCCCATTCGCCAATCCAGAAATCGAATTGCCGGTATTCGGGTGTGCTGCAGGGGCGGCGGTTCTGTGATTGGACCGACAAAATGAAGATGCAACCAGTAATAAATAAAAGGAATTTTTTCATGGCAAAGTTTTAATACAGACAATCAAATCGGAATGTCCAGTCTTCAAAATAATCATTAAAACCAAACTATCACAGCCTTTTTTTACGAGCGGCGATGCTGTCATTTGGCTTTTCCATAAATATTTATTTTTTCTCTGTTAGCTGTTTTTTAACAATTGAATTGTGTAATCATAAAAGCCATTTCATCCTATACACAAATTCAACTGTTATGTTTTTTACACAACTATTTAAAGATGCCCGTTACTTTCAAATTATATTTCAGAGTATTTTTTTAAGCTACGGTATTTACTTTTTACACTGGAATAATGAGTACTGGTTATACAGTACTTATTTTATTACCTGCTTAATAACTCAGCTCATTTTAGAATGGCTGATTGGCAGAAAAGAAATTTCGTTTTGGAAACGATACACAGGCGGCATTCCCTCTGTTCTTATATCGGCTTTTGGTTTAAGTTTACTGTTGAAAACTAATGATATTGGAGTCGCCATCATTGCAGCAGTAATGGCTATTACTTCAAAATATATTTTACGTTTTAACGACAAGCATATCTTTAACCCCTCGGCATTCGGAATTGTGGTTGCTATATTACTTACCAATAATGCATGGATAAGCCCCGGTCAGTGGGGTAGTAATGCTGTTATTTTGTTTGGCGTTTTGAGTTTGGGATTTATTGTTACAACAAGAGTTCAGAAACTGGATGTAAGCCTTGCTTTTCTCGGCACATTTGCAGCACTGATTTTTATCAGGCAGATCATTTATCTGGGCTGGCCTATGGATCATTTTGTACAATCGGTAAGCACGGGTAGTTTGCTCATCTTTTCCTTCTTTATGATAACCGATCCAAAAACAATTCCTAACCATACCATCACCAGAATAATATGGAGTGCAGCCATAGCTGCGGTGGCTTTTTATTTAACAGCTTTTAAATTTATGAACGGAGCTCCCATATTTGTTTTGGTGTTTGCACAACCACTGGTGCCTTTGCTGGACAAATGGTTTAAAGCAAAAAAGTTTGAGTGGACTCCATCAACAAACTACACTGTTCAGGAAAAAGATTTTTTACAGATCATTTATTCCAAATCATCAATATAATTCTTCAACTTAAAAAGTACATTATGAAAAAGAAAATTTTAATTATCGGGGCTATGATTGCCATATCGCCCCTGCTGTATTCCTTTTGCGGGTTTTATGTAAGTAAGGCAGATGGAACATTAAAGAACAAAACCAGTCAGGTGATACTGGTAAGGGATGGTAACAAATCTGTCATTACCATGTATAACGATTTTAAAGGCGATACCAAAGATTTTGCAATGGTGGTACCGGTACCTGTTGTGTTACGTAAGGATGATATTAAAGTGGTTGACCAATCCATTTTTCAAAAACTGAATGATTACAGTGCGCCGAGACTGGTGGAGTATTGGGATGAGAATCCGTGTTATGAGTATGAAAAGAGAAGAAATAAATCAGCCAATGAACAGAGTGTCATGATGAATGATGCGCTGGCAGGTAAAGTTGCAGGGGCCAGATCATCAGTTAAAATTGAAGCTCAATACATCGTTGGCGAATACGATATCCTTATCCTCAGCGCCAAAGAAAGCAATGGTTTAAAAAACTGGCTCAACGAAAATGGTTATAAAATTCCGGCCAATGCTGAAGAAGTGCTTGACCCTTACATAAAAAGCAACCTCAAATTTTTTGTGGTAAAGGTTAATGAAAAAGAAAAGCAGAAACTGAATAATAATTTTCTTCGCCCAATTCAGATCAAATTCAATTCTCCAAAATTCATGCTGCCAATCCGTCTGGGTATGGCCAATGCCGATGGCGACCAGGATTTAATTGTGTATGCATTTACCCGTAAAGGCAGAATTGAAAGCACCAATTACCGGAATGTGAATATTGCCACAGATAAAAATATACCGC
>JBATAS010000372.1:0-4415 GCA_049661965.1 Ferruginibacter sp.
CACCTACAGTATTATCAGCATAAACACAATTCCCGCCTGTAAAAGTCCACGGTACCAGATATATATGCTTTTGTTTACAGCGTCTTTACTGCTCACAAAAAATCTTTCTCAGCCGGAAAAGGTTCGACTGAGAAAGATTCAGCAAAATTTATTTTAACTCTTCTTTTTTTCCTTAGCCTTATATAAGATTGATAAAATCCCTGCTACCGCTTTCGGGTCTTTATTCAATTCAAGTGATTTTTCCAGAAAAAAAACAGCTCTACGCATATCGTTGTTTTCATAATACCCTTCGCCCAGACTGGAAATAACATTAGCAGATTCCGGAAATAAATAATAATTCAACTGGAATATTTTTGATGCATTTTCTTTTTTGCCCTGCTTCAATAACAGATAACCCAGGCTGTTTAATTCGTTTTCATTTTTTACAACTGCGGCAAGCTGGCCCGAAAGACTTCTTGTGCTGATATTGCTGTCCTGCAGCGTTCCATCTTTCAGCCAATTATTGATTAAGGCGAAAGAAGGGTAATTGGGTGTGTATGGTTGATTGGTAAGAATTTGCAAAAGATCTTTTTCTAATGATAATACCGGGTACTCGTTGATCCGGTTAATTTCTACACCATTTTTATAAACAATAAAAGTGGGCACCCTGAAAATACCTTTGCCTGTTTCCTGATGTTGGGGACTTTGTTTGGTTAGAGAATCACTATTTCCTACACCAATAATAGTCAGCTTTTTTTCAGGAAAAGAAATAGTATTGAGTACCTGCAAAAATCCCGGCAACTCTCTTTTGCTGTCGCCGCACCATGAGCCGAAGAAAATTTCAATAGTTATATTATTTAGTTTTTGAGCTTTCAATGCAGTTACGGTACCGATATTGGGTTTGTAATTATTGTAACCCGATTTAAACCATTGACCAAAGGGCTCACTATAAAGACTGTCTTTAGTACACTGTCCATATAAGATCACAGACTTTTTTACTTCTGTTTGTGCAGCAGCTGTGCATGATATAAAAACGATGAGTATAAAAATAAGTTTACGCATATAAATAGTTTTATAAAATGAATAGTTGATGTGCAGGCATAGTTTGCCTGTACATATATAAATATGTTGTTAGAGCGGAAAAAGATTTAAGAACGAGGTGGTTGGCTTGGCGGTTTGGTATTGCCTTCAGATTCGCAACTAAGATAACGGCTGTTTAATTGCATGCCAATCAGTTTCCATGCAGCAATATCCGGGTTATCATTCAGGAAAAAAACATCATCAATATGTACATGAAAGTGAACAAGACCAACAGGGTCTTCCGGAGATGAAGGATTATCCTGTACCAATTTTGTTTCGCAATCGCATTTTACGGCATCTGCTTTAAAAGTATTGCTGATCCTGCATTCAATATAACTTAACTGTTTTGCATATTGAGATAATGCAAAAAGGCAAATCAGCACTATGGATGTAAGTTTTGGCAAAAGTTTTTATTATATCCCGGTTAACCTCTTCGGAAATAATGCAAAGAGAAGGAATGAAATTAGAAAAAGTATTGTACACAGGTGGTTGTCGGTTTGTTAATGCATATTGTTATTCGCCGGTCGGTAATACACAAAGCAAACAGTAATTTTTCCATTTTTGTGCGATACGAACCTGGGCGGAGGGAAAATAAAGAATGGTTAGCAGACTTCCTGAAAAAGCAAATCCCTCTTTACAGAGGGATTTGCCGCGGTTGCCTGCTCCGAAGATTAGACATTGCAAATGTAAGTATCTTATAATTATCTACTCGTACTCAAACACCTGCTGTACATCACCGTCGTTGCTGGTAAGTACATACCCATTACTGTCGTAGGTATAGGTATTGTTATTGGTATAATCATGTATTGTACCGGGGAAATCAAAATCAGCTTTCAGTATTTCATGATTGGCAGCAAACAGCAGCGAAAACCCTGCCTGGTCCAGCACATAGCTGGTTACTTTGGGGTAAATTGGTTTTTTATTCCCGTAAGTGAATGTTGCAGTGTAAACAATCGTTCCTTCAGCAGTTACCTTAGTAAGATTACCGTTTGTGTAAGCCAGGTTAAAGTTCCACTCAGGTCCGCCTTGCGATGTAAGCTTTATTTTACTTACCTGATTATTAGTAACTGTGTAAGTAAGCTGGTCATCTTCAACCAATGTGCCGGGTAATCCCCCACTGATATCCCAGCTTTCAAAAATTCCCATCACTGGAATATTGTTTACATAGGTATATACATAGATATTTAAAAAGCCATTTTCCTTTTCCTCAATACCGGTAAGATTTCCGGCTGCATCATATGTAAACAGTACATAGGCAGAGTTGTCGGGACTTCTATAAGATACCAGTTTACCTGCTGCATTATAAGTAAGGTTATAAACCGTTACCGTGCCTGCTTCTGTTTTAGTCAGTTTTTTCAACCTTTTTTCAGTACCGGGATTGTTTGGTGCCGGATCATTTTTTTTACAGGAAGAAAATACAAGCATGGTAAATGCCAGCACAGTGAATAAAAATTTCTGTTTCATGTTTTTGTTTTTAGTTATACTTTAATGAGCTACAATATTAACCGGCTTTGCAGAGTTGTTTGCAGTATGATGTAATGAAATGAGTGTTAGAAGGGATGAATTGTTTCTCCGGACAGCCTGAGCAGCTGCTCCCTTTCACAAACAAATATTTTTTGAATTACTCAAAACATGATGTGACGTTGCCGGAAAGGATTACATTAATAAATCGCAAAATCCTGATTGGTAATCTTTTTTATCGAAGTAGTTTAATACCTGGTTTCATTAACTTCATTTTACTTGCAATAAGTTTCTATACTCTGTGCCGCCATGGGATAATTAGCTTGAAGGGCTGTCTGCAAGTCGGCACAACCACCGGTTTTATCTTCGGCCATAATCCTCGAAATACCACGGTTGTAAACAGCATCCAGTTTGGCAGGGTTCAACTCAAGTACTTTGTTATAATCAGTAATGGAGCCACTATAGTCTTTCAAAAAAAACTTTACTAGGCCGCGGTTAAACCAGGCATCGGCATAAGCGGGGTTCAGCTTTATCACCCAGTCGTAATTTTCAAGTGCTGCGGCATAATCGCCGGTAGTTTTTTTTAAAATTGCCAGGTTATAATAAAGCATATAGTTTTGCGGAGTATTTTCTATGGCCCGGCTAAAATCTGTCATAGCACCCAAAGTATCTTTTGAATTAAACCGGGCAATAGCCCTGTTTTCGTAAGCCTTGGCAAAATTAGAGTCAATGGCCAGTGCCTTATTATAATCGGTAATGGCAGATTCATAATCGTTTATACTTTTTTTTGCCATACCCCGGTTAAGATAGGCATTTGCATTTTTAGCATCCAACTCAATAACCTTGTCAAAATCAGCTATGGCATGTACCATATCATTCAGCAGGTACCGCAGGGTACCCCTGTTAAAATAAGCATTGGCATACCCTGGTTTCATCTGGATGGCTTTATTAAAATCATCCAACGCTCCGGTATAATCCTTTGCCTTAAACTTATTAATACCTCTGTTATAAAAATCTTCTGCATTTTGCGCCTGCATAGTTTGGGTAAGCAGGAAGCAACTTAGTAACCATAAAAACAATACCCTGATCATAATTCTATTTTTGATAAAGTTACAAATTTATGCAGGAGATATGGTTACTGCCACTGAACTCCACACCGGCCTTGTCTGCATCAAGCCCTGCCAGTAAATTCTGAGAACAAAACAATGCTATGATTATTGTAATACAATTATAATTTTTGCCTGCTTTTTGATATATTTACCCAAAACAAAATTATTATGAAAAAAATATTTCTTGCAGCAACAGCAATGATGATGTTGTACAGTGCCGATGCACAGAATTTGAACAGCCCCCAGCCTTCGCCAACTGTAAATGTTAAACAGAATTTTGGACTGGGCAGTATTGAACTGAGTTACAGCCGCCCCGGCGTTAAAGGCCGTAAGATCATGGGCGACCTGGTACCTTTTAACAAAGTATGGCGTACCGGTGCCAATGCCGCAACAACTATCAGCTTCAGCGACGATGTGACCATTGGTGGCAAAGCTGTAAAAGCGGGCAAATATGGTTTACTTACTATTCCCGGCGAAAAAAAATGGACCATCATTATTTCAAAAGATGTAAACATAAACCAGCCGGCAAACTACAAAGAAGAGAACGATGTGGCAAGGGTTGAGGCTGATGTGGTGACAGTACCTTTTTCTATTGAAAATTTCACCATCGACATTAATGATATCACCAGCAGCAGTTGCAATGTTCAACTGCTGTGGGAAAGCACTTTTGTTCAGTTTGCGGTAACAACCGGTACCGATGCAAAGATGATGGCGGAGATTGACAAAGTAATGAACAAGGATAACAAACCTTATTATGCAGCGGCATCTTATTATTACGACAATGAT
>JBATAS010000373.1:0-2311 GCA_049661965.1 Ferruginibacter sp.
AAGGATCGCACCCGATGAGCCCACGAGCGCGCCGGTGACGATCAGAAGGTCATTGCCCAGCGAGAAGCCGATCGCCGCCGCGGCCCAGCCCGAGTAGGAGTTCAGCATCGACACCACGACCGGCATATCCGCCCCACCGATCCCCATGATCAGGTGGTAGCCGATGAAGAGGGCCGCCAGTGTCATCAGGAAGAGCGGGAAGAACCCGCCGGTGTTGAAGTACCAGATGAGACAGAGGACCGAGAGCGCCGCTGCGCTCGCATTCAGCATATGACCGCCCGGCAGTTTCTCGGCTTTCGATGTCACCTTGCCTGCGAGCTTGCCGAATGCGATGACCGAACCGGTGAAGGTTACGGCACCGATGAAGACGCCGAGGAAGAGCTCGACCCTGAGGATTGACTGTTCGACGGGTGTCTTGTGCGCCAGAACGGCGGCGAAGCCTTCCAGCCCGTGCCGCGCCGTCTCATCCATGGCCAGCACATTGCCGAGTTCGAAATGGGCGTTGAAGCCGACGAAGACCGCCGCGAGGCCGACAAGCGAATGCATCGCAGCGACAAGCTGCGGCATTTCGGTCATCTGGACCTTGTTGGCGACATAGGTGCCGATGATGCCGCCACCGGCGATCAGTAGAAGCGACAGCAGCCAAAGGCCCGAACCCGGCCCGATCAGTGTGGCGACAACGGCCAGAGCCATGCCGACGATACCGTACCAGACCGCCCGCTTGGCGCTTTCCTGACCGGAAAGACCACCCAGCGAGAGGATGAAGAGAACTGCCGCAACGACATAGGCGGCCGTGGTGAAACCGAATTCCATCTGTGCGGCCCCCTTACGATTTCTGGAACATGGCGAGCATGCGCCGGGTGACAAGGAAACCGCCGAAGATGTTGATTCCGGCCATGAAAATCGAAAGCGCCGCCAACAGGATCACGAGGAAGGACCCCGACCCTATCTGCATCAAGGCACCCAGAATGATGATCGACGAGATCGCGTTCGTGATTGCCATCAGGGGCGTGTGCAGGCTGTGCGAGACGTTCCAGATTACCTGGAAGCCGACAAAGACAGCCAGCACGAATACGATAAAGTGCTGCATGAAGCTTGCCGGCGCCACAAGGCCGACGCTCAGCAGAAGCGCGGCACCAACCGCCAGAAGCGTGACCTGGCTGCGGGTCTGCGCCTTGAACGCCGCCACTTCCTTGGCGCGTTTTTCCTCGACCGTCAGTTCGCGTGCCTTTTCCTTTGGCTTGGCCGCTGCAATGGCGGCAATCTTGGGCGGCGGCGGTGGGAAAGTGACCTTGCCCTTATGGGTAACCGTCGCGCCGCGGATGACATCATCATCCATGTCATGCTTGACCTTGCCGTCCTTTCCGGGCGTCAGATCGGCCATCATATGACGGATGTTGTTCGAATAGAGGGTCGAAGACTGGGCAGCCATCCGGCTGGGAAAATCGGTGTAGCCGACGATGGTCACACCATTGTCGCTGACAACCTTTTCATCCGCCACCGTCAGATCGCAATTACCCCCGCGTTCAGCCGCAAGGTCAATCACCACCGATCCGGGTTTCATCGCCTCGACCATATCCTTCAGCCACAGCTTGGGGGCGTCGCGCCCGGGGATCAGCGCGGTGGTGATAACGATATCCATGTCGGGCGCCAGTTCGCGGAACTTGGCCAGTTGCTTTTCGCGAAATTCCGGGCTTGAGGGCGCAGCATAACCGCCTGTTGCGGCACCGTCCTGTGCCTCCTCAAATTCCAGAAAGACGAAATTCGCCCCCATCGATTCAATCTGTTCGGCCACTTCCGGGCGCACATCAAAGGCATGGACAATCGCCCCGAGCGATGTCGCCGTGCCGATCGCGGCCAGCCCGGCAACCCCGGCACCGACAACCAGCACCTTTGCCGGCGGCACTTTGCCCGCAGCCGTCACCTGCCCGGTAAAGAACCGGCCAAAGTTGTTGCCGGCCTCGATCACGGCGCGATACCCGGCGATATTGGCCATGGATGACAGCGCATCCATCTTCTGGGCACGGCTGATACGCGGCACCATGTCCATCGCGATCACCGTGGCGCCCATGGATTTGCAAAGTTCTAGCAAATCAGCGTTTTGCGCGGGCCAGATGAAGGAAATCAGGGTCTGCCCCTCGCGCAGCCGCTTGGCCTCGGTGTCGTTCGGGCCGCGCACCTTGACGACGATATCCGCCGCCTTGAACAGCGCCGTATCGGTCTTGACCACCTCGACGCCAACCGCCTTGTAGACCGCGTCCGAAAACCCGGCAAGCGCACCTGCCCCCGTCTCGACCACGCAGTCATAGCC
>JBATAS010000374.1:0-22155 GCA_049661965.1 Ferruginibacter sp.
GGTTTATATATTCCCGGCGGCACTGCGCCCTTGTTCTCCACATTACTGATGTTGGGTATTCCTGCTGTACTTGCAGGTTGCAAGGAAATTATTGTTTGTACACCGCCAGATAAAAATGGAAAAATTAACCCAGTGATTTTATATGTTGCTCAGTTAATAGGTATTACAACTATCTATAAGATTGGTGGTGTGCAGGCCGTTGCAGCTATGGCTTATGGAACTGAAACGGTGCCAAAAGTCAATAAAATATTTGGACCGGGCAATCAATATGTTACCTATGCCAAACAATTAATAAATGCTGCCGGTATTGCCATTGATATGCCTGCAGGGCCGAGTGAACTGGCAGTTTATGCCGATGAAACCTGTAATCCTGCTTTTGTTGCTGCCGACCTGTTGAGCCAGGCTGAGCATGGAAAAGACAGCCAGGTTGTTTTAGTAGCTTCATCAAAATCGGTTATCGAAAATGTAAATACAGAAATTGAAAAACAGATATCTGCCTTACCACGAAAAGAAATTGCTGTTGCTGCTTTGCAAAATAGTTTGTTCATCGTATTTGAAAATACTTATGAAGCCTTTGACCTGTTGAACGAATATGCACCGGAGCATTTGATCATCGCATCTGATGATAGCGAAAAGCTTGCTGAAAAAGTTATAAATGCCGGCAGTATTTTTCTTGGACATTATTCACCAGAGAGTGCAGGCGATTATGCATCGGGTACCAATCATACATTACCAACCAATGGCTATGCAAAGTGCTATAGTGGCGTTTCGCTGGACAGTTTTGTTAAGAAAATAACTTTTCAGCAAATAAGTAAAACAGGCCTACAAAATATAGGAACCGCTGTTGAAATAATGGCAGCTGCAGAAGGATTGGATGCACACAGGAATGCTGTTTCAATACGATTAAAAAACTGACAATGAATTTTGATTTGCAAAAATTGGTTCGTGAAAATATAAGGAACCTCAAACCTTATTCTTCTGCCCGGCATGAATTTACCGGCAAAGGATCAGTATTCCTTGATGCTAATGAAAATGCATACGGTTCACCGGTTGCGGAAAATTTTAACCGCTATCCCGATCCATTGCAATGGCAGTTAAAATTTCAGTTAGCAAGAATAAAAGGAGTTCCTGCAGAGAATATTTGCATTGGCAACGGCAGCGATGAAATTATAGACCTGTCTTACCGCATCTTCTGTAATCCCGGTAAAGACAATGTGATTGTATGTCCGCCAACTTATGGTATGTATGCCGTGAGTGCAGATATTAATGATATTGAAATAAGAAAAATTAATCTCACAAAAGAATTTCAACTTGATGTAGAAGGTATATTAAATGCAATTGACAGTAACACAAAGCTTTTATTCGTCTGCTCGCCAAATAATCCCACAGGAAATAATATGAACAGGACCGATGTGGAATTATTGCTTAATAATTTTAACGGCATTGTTATTATTGACGAGGCGTATATCAATTACTCAAACCAGAAGACATTTATTCAGGAACTCACCGAATATCCCAATTTAATTGTAATGCAAACCTTATCCAAAGCCTGGGGACTAGCGGCTTTGCGGCTGGGTTTGTGTTATACGTCAATGGATATCATCGACCTGTTCAACAAAGTGAAACCTCCATATAATATCAATGAAGCATCGCAACAGATTGCATTGGAGGGGTTGCAACGTACAGAACTGGTTAATGAATGGATAAAGGAAGTTGTTCTTGAAAGGGAGAAGTTAACAACGGCGGTAAAACAATTCTCTTTCGTTAAGCATATTTATCCTTCTGATGCTAATTTTATTTTAGTAAAAGTACAAGATGCAGATGCTCTTTATCAATTTCTTACCCAAAATGAGATTGTGGTCCGCAACCGCAGTAAGGAAACCGGTTGCGAAAACTGTTTACGCATCAGTATTGGAACTCCTGAAGAAAATAAAAAATTATTATCAGTCTTAAAAAATTACAAAGCATGAAGCGGATATTATTTATAGACAGGGACGGAACAATTATCAAAGAAGCTCCGCCAACTTATCAACTGGACAATTTCAGCAAATTGGAGTTTTACCCGGATATGTTTTATTATCTGCGGAAAATAGCCACTGAGCTGGATTATGAACTGGTGATGGTAACCAACCAGGATGGTTTAGGAACGGCGTCTTTTCCTGAAGAAACATTCTGGCCGGTTCATCACCTGATAATGAAAAGCCTGGAGAATGAATCTATAAAATTTGATAATGTAATTGTAGACAGGACATTTGCATCGGAAAATGCTCCCACGAGAAAACCAGGTACCGCCCTGCTGTCAAAATATGTCAACAACCTGGATTATGATTTAGTTAATTCATTTGTAATTGGAGACCGTATCACCGACATACAACTTGCAAAAAAATTAGGGTGCAAGGGTTTATGGTTGAATATTGATTCTGCATTGGGTGCTGATGAAATTAATAATTCAGCAGATGAGCTGAAAAAAGAAACGGTAGCGTTGGAGACACAAGAATGGGCAGACATTTATAATTACCTTAAACTACCTCCACGGATTATTACTCATCAGCGTAACAGCAATGAAACAAAAATTGAAGTAACGGTAAATTTAGACGGTACAGGTAAAGCAGATAATAAAACAGGCTTGCCTTTTTTTGATCACATGCTCGACCAAATTGCCAGGCACGGAAATATTGACCTGGCTGTTTCATGCAATGGCGATCTTCATATTGATGAACACCACAGCATTGAAGATACCGGTATTGTTTTGGGTGAAGCTGTAGCAAAAGTACTTGGAGATAAAAAGGGAATTGAACGCTATGGTTTTTTATTACCAATGGATGATTGCCTGGCCCAGGTTGCCATTGATTTTGGTGGCCGCAACTGGATCGTTTGGGAAACGGAATTTAAAAGAGAAAAAATAGGAGAGATGCCGACTGAAATGTTTTTTCATTTCTTTAAATCTTTCAGCGATGCAGCAAAATGTAATTTAAATATTAAAGCCGAAGGAGAAAATGAACATCATAAAATTGAATCCATTTTTAAGGCATTTGCAAAAGCCATAAAGATGGCCGTGAAAAGAGATATCAACAACGATGCTTTGCCATCAACAAAAGGAATACTGTAATGAAAGTTGCTATCATAAAATATAATTCAGGTAATGTGCAAAGCGTGCAATATGCTTTGCAGAGAATTGGGGTTGAATCTATGGTTACCGATGACGCAATGCTGATTCAACAGGCTGATAAAGTTATTTTTCCTGGCGTTGGTCATGCTTATTCTGCGATGGAATACATTAAACAAAGAGAGCTTGATAAAGTGATTATAGCTTTAAAGCAACCTGTGTTAGGCATCTGCTTGGGTATGCAGTTAATGTGTACACATTCTGAAGAAGGCGATACAGCGTGCATGGGTGTTTTTAATACAGGCATAAAGTTGTTTAAATCATCAGCACACAAGGTGCCGCAGATTGGCTGGAATAATATTTATAATTATCAATCTGCTTTATTTAAGGGGTTAACAGAAAATGCCTTTGTTTACACAGTGCATAGCTACTATGCAGTCTTGGCTGATGATACAGTTGCAACCACCGATTATATTTTACCCTACAGCACTGCGTTGCAGAAAGATAATTTTTATGCCGTGCAGTTTCATCCAGAAAAATCAGGAACAGTGGGAGAAACCATTTTAAAAAACTTTATTGAACTGACATGACGATCATACCTGCAATAGATATCATCAATGGAAAATGCGTTCGCCTTACGCATGGCGATTTTTCGAAACAGAAAATCTATAATGATGATCCTGTTACTGTAGCCAGACAATTTGAAGATGCAGGTTTACAACGCCTGCATGTTGTTGACCTGGATGGAGCTAAAGCAGGAAAGATCAGCAATCTTGCTGTGCTGGAAAAAATTTCATCTGCCACCAATATGGTTATTGATTTTGGCGGAGGAGTAAAAAGTATAGAAGACGTTGAATCAGTTTTAAATGCAGGTGCATCAATCGTTAACATCGGAAGCCTGGCCGTTAAAGAGCCAGCAGTATTGGAAGAATGGCTGATGGAATTTGGTGCCGGTAAATTTCTAATTGGTGCAGATGTATTGAATGAAAAAATAAGAATAAGCGGCTGGCTTGAAGACGGGGGCATCAATATTTTTGATTTCACCGGAAAGCTGATCAGCCTGGGTGTAACTAATATTTTTTGTACTGATATTTCAAAAGATGGAGCCATGCAGGGGCCGTCCATTGATCTGTATAAAAAAATTATAGAACAGCATCCTGAAATAAATTTAATCGCAAGTGGTGGTGTAAGCGGTGTTCAAGAAATCGTCGAACTAAAAAAGATTGGTTGTAAAGGAGCAATCATAGGGAAGGCTATCTATGAAAACCTGGTTTCTCTGGAGGATCTCATAATTCATAATTCATAATTCATATTTAATAATTGTGCTGACAAAAAGAATCATCCCCTGCCTTGATATCAAAGATGGGCGCACCGTCAAGGGAATAAACTTTGAAAGTATCTGTGATGCCGGTGACCCGGTTGAACTGGCGATGCTCTATTCTGCACAAGGAGCGGATGAACTGGTTTTCCTGGACATAACGGCAACCGTGGAGAAAAGGAAAACATTTGTTGAACTGGTGAAACGGATAGCAGCCAATATAAATATTCCTTTTACCGTTGGGGGAGGGATAAGTACGGTGGAAGATGTGGCTGTTTTGTTACAGAACGGTGCCGATAAGATTTCTGTTAATACCGCAGCATTTAAAAATCCTGAGTTGCTAAAAGCGTTAAGTAATGCTTTCGGAAGCCAATGTGTAGTGCTGGCAATCGATACGAAAAAAGAAGAAGATGGGCAATGGTATGTTTATTTGAACGGAGGCCGTACAAAAACAGAAACTAAAACGATTGACTGGGCAAATCAGGCTGTGGCATTGGGTACGGGGGAGATATTATTAACAAGTATGAATAATGATGGTACAAAGAATGGTTTTGCTTTGGATATAACAGCAACATTATCTAATGCTTTATCAGTTCCTGTGATTGCTTCAGGTGGGGCAGGAAAGATGGAACATTTTAAAACAGTATTTGAAGATGCAAATGCCGATGCTGCATTAGCAGCCAGTATTTTTCATTATAAGGAAATTGAAATACCACACTTGAAACAATATTTAACTGAACAAAAAATACAGGTAAGATTATGACAGTTGATTTTAAAAAATATGCTGATGGCCTTGTGCCAGCAATCATTCAGGATTCAACAACTAATAAAATACTCATGCTTGGCTTTATGAATAGTGATGCACTTGCAAAAACCAATGAATTGCAAAAAGTAACTTTCTTCAGTCGCAGCAAAAAACGACTATGGACAAAAGGAGAGGAGAGTGGTAATTTTCTTTGGGTAAATGAAATAAAAGTTGATTGTGACAATGATAGCTTATTGATTAAAGCAGAACCAACCGGACCGGTTTGTCATACTGGTGCAGATACCTGTTGGAATGAAATTAATAAAGCTGATAATTTTTTACCTGAGTTGGAAAATATTATTGCTGAAAGAAAAAATAACCTCTCTGAAAAATCTTACACCAGTTCTCTTTTCGCAAAAGGTATAAATAAGATAGCTCAAAAGGTAGGAGAGGAGGCAGTTGAGCTTGTTATTGAAGCCAAGGATAGCGATGATACTTTATTTCAGGAAGAAGCAGCTGACCTTTTGTTTCACTACCTGATTTTGTTACAGGTTAAAGGTTTTAAATTGACTGATATAATTAACGTACTGGAGAAACGCCACTATAAATAAAAGGCGGCATCTGTTTCAATAGAACTCTATAAGGTTTTCTTATTGCCAGACAATGAAAATTCAATTGATAATTATGCCTATTTTTAGTTTTCAAGAACGAAAACGAAACAAGTTAATTGCCGATGAAGGAGTCAAAAAAAAATACAGACCAGTTAAATGCTGTTAGAAACAAATATGGGAAAAATTATTCTTCGGAAAAGCTGAATTTGCTCAAGGCCTTGAATATTGAGCAACTGAAAGACTCTAAAGGTCTGCATTCTCTGCACAGTACATTGCTTTTTCTGCTGGCTTATCCCGACAATAAAGTTATTTACAAACTAGCTTTCCAGACTTTAAAAAAATTACAAAACCTGTTAGCGGCAAATGAAAAGATCCGAACAACAGTATACAATTCCGGAATCACTCAAACCAATCTTTGTGCTTCATTCAGTTTTGAAATCGTAAAATGGATGCGGAAGAATTTTCCTGATGATATCAGGTTAAGCGATACGGAAGCCAACGATGGACAGATCAGTTCTATACTCTCCGTTGTAATGCCAAAAGTAGAATCAGAAATTTTACAGGATGGTAATTCAGACTGGAAAACATGGCTGATGCATTCTTCTGCAAATGAAGAAGAACTGCTGGACAGGATCATTGCTGTTTTTGATCAAACCAATATTCGTCCAGAGGTGAAAGATGAATTGTGGGCTGCTCTTGGCCTCAATGTAGAAATATTGTTTTCAAAACATAACTGCCTGCCTGCATCTGTAGTTGATCTTTTTTACCATCGCTCACTTATCAGTAAAAAAGAAATACTTCTGCAGCCTTTTGTTAAACCTAAACGCATTCATCTTAATAAATCAGAAGCAGAACAGGTTGTTGCAGTGTCAAGAATTATTTTGATGCAGCAGTTACGTGAAATTGATCCCATTACTTTCACAGCGGCGGAGTTGGTTTCTTATTATCAATTAGACAGAGGCTTGAGTATTGCACTGATGAGTATGGTTACTGAACGTAGGCATCCGATAGATAGTTATATTGGGTATGTTGCTTTTAAAAATGGCTTGCCGGTAGCTTATGCCGGCTCTTGGATATTGTTTGACAGTGCAAGGATCGGCCTCAATGTTTTTCCTGAATACCGCGGTGGTGAATCTGCATGGGTTTTTCAACAGGTATTAAATCTGCACAGGCAGGTTTACAAACTAAATCGTTTTACAGTTGATCCCTATCAGTTGGGAAAAGATAATGCAGATGGAATACAATCTGGTGCATTCTGGATTTATTACAAGGCCGGGTTTAGGCCCCTGAACACATTGCTAAAACAAATTGCGCAAGCTGAGATGGATAAGATCAAGACCAATCCTGCTTATCGTACTGCTGCCAATATTTTAAAAAAACTTGCAGAAAGCAGGATGGAACTGGTATTAAATAAAAAGTCTGTTGGCTTTGATGCAACAGATTGTAGCCGGGTTTATGCAGAGATTGTCAGTAAACAATTTGCCGGTAACCGGAAAACGGCAGAATTATTTTCGATGAGAAAAATGATTAGCCGGTTACAGATAAAAAACTTCAACGAGGCTCAAATACATTATGTAGCAACAAACTGGGCTGTGTTGTTATTTAATAAGAAAACTGAACTACAAATGCATTCCGGTATAAAAAAGAAACTGAAAAATATTTTAGAACTGAAAGCAAATGGAAGCGAAGAAAATTATATAATTGCTTTGCAAAAATTTGAAGAATTAAAAAAATATATGAAGCTGCTAACCGAAAACACCTGATTACATCAATGGCAAAATGCCTTACTTCGCCCAAAGCTTATCTAATGCAGCTGCTTCTTTCAAAAGGTTAACTACTGCCTTTACATTTATCTCTTCAACCTGGTTATAAATCTTATAAAATACCTGCTTATTGGTTCCATGGGTAAGATAGTTATCTGAATCCTTCAGTTTATTACCATGCCAAAATCCAAGCAATACGCCTTTCCTAATTCCTCCACGGGGTATTGCAGCAGGCCACACAATGCAGATACCCTTGTTGCCATAAAAGAACGGCACGTTGTAAGATATTTTTTCACTGCCATTGGCTGGTAGATTTTCTTTTATGATCTGCCGCAATACATCAACTATTATTCTTTCATGCTCAGGAATTACTTCGTATAAATGAACCAGGGATTTTATTTTGGGGAAAGGGGAATCTGTCATAATTAATTTCCCATCAGTTTATTTTTCTGTATTACATATTCTTCCTGTGTAATAGCTCCTTTCTGCATCAGGTCGAAAAGTTTTTGCAGTTCATCAGCAATCATTTGCTGCGATGCCTGTGCAGACTGGTTTGTACGGGCAATGGCTTCGGCAAGTTGTACAGCCTGGCTGCTTACCTGAATGTTTTTATTTTCTTCCCGGGCATGGGTAATAGTGTCTTTTAATAGTTTAGGGCGATGTATAAATTCGTATCTCGTTTCACCCAGCTCTGCTGCTGTTTGAATATCTACACTGCCAAAACCAATGATACGCCCCCAAAAACTCTGGTCGTATTCTACATTGTTTATTTTATCAAGCGGACTTTCTTTACTGTACCGGCTGAAAAAACCGCTTTCATCAACCACTCTCATATTAGTAACACACCAGATATTGTTGCGCCAGTTTACATATTCAATTAACGGGTATAAAGCGGCCAGCAAAAGAATAAGAAAAGCTGTAGTAAACTTCAGCCACCAGAATAAAATGATGGCAAGTAATAACCAGGCAAAAAAAGGCAGCACCAATCGTAACCAATGCTGCCTTATGATAATAAGTATTTTTTCGTCTTTTTTAAGCTCGGTTCTCATATGCTTGTTGAATAAAGTGTAATTTAATAAAAGTATAGACTACCAGGTGTTACATTAATTGATTTACTTGCCCAACCCGACTGTTGAATAAACCAATAGCTTTTCTTTATCGGGTGTAATTTCTTTTATGAAATGAAAACCGAGTTTAATTAACAGCCGGATTGAATTTTTATTTTCGCTGATTGTAGTAGCCAGGATAACCTTGTGCATGCCACTGTTCAGTACATTATCTAAAATAACTTTAGCAGCCTCATAAGCATAACCTCTTCCGGCATATTGTGGTAAAAATGCAAACCCTATATCGTGGTGGTCCAGGTAATCTCTTTTAATAAAAGTAATAATGCCTATAGATGTAAAATTGTCTTTTAATTTTACTGTCCAGTAAACTATATTTCTGTTACCAAGTATCCGTTCAATATAATTATGGCTGTTGGCTATGGTTTTAATATTCCTGTCGCCGATAAATTTTATCCATTCTGCTGTGTTTACCAGGTTGTATATAAATTCAGCATCTGTTAGTATAAGCCTGTTAAGGACCAGCCTTTCAGTTTCAATATTGTTTTTCATTTAAGTGATTTAAAAAAGACCCCCAAAAAAGCATTGCTACATGAGGTAAGCAGCAAACAACTAAGCGGCTCAGGTTGAAAATTTACTTTTTATCCTTATGCTTGTGTTTGTGATGATGCTTATGTTTGTGATGATGTTTATGGCCGTCTTTATTTTCTTTATCATGCTTATCCTCTTCTGGGTTAAGTATCAGTATTTCGGAGCCACCCATGCCACGGTATTCCAGGTCCTCAAATAAACCGGTATCGGTTAAATCCATCGGGTGAGAATTTTTCCAGTCGTAATGAGCAATCTCCTGCAAGCGTTCAACTATTTCAACATCATGTACTGCTATGGCCAGTTCCCGCCGGTTATCAAAACTGCCCGGCGACAGATTTATAGAACCCACAATAGCCCTGCATCCGTCGGCAAGCAGCATTTTTCCATGTAGTTTTAAGTGTTTCAATTTATGAATCTTTATACCCACATCATCCATTAGCCGTAAGCCACCAACGCCTTCAATTAATTTTTGTTTTTTCAATGTATGTGGCGGCCTGGCCATCACGTGAACTTTTACGCCCCTGCCTGCAGCTCTTACGAGTCTTTCAATGATTACCATATCCTGAAACCGTTCATTTTGTATAAACAGTGTGTGCTTGGCATCATCAATAAATCTGGCTAAGCGTTCACGGCCGTTATAACTACACCATATTAAGTGAGCATCTTCTCCGGGGTCGAAAGCTTTGCGGTCCCAATCGGCTTCAAAGCACATAATTATTTCTTTTACTTCCTTTGGATGAGAAGTGATAATTGCATAGTCCCTGGTTTCGGTCAGGTTCTTTGTTTCCCAGTTTAGTGATTTTACAAAAGCTATCCTGTCATCAATTGCCATAGACTTTTCGTGAGTTAACACAAATTCAGGATTACTGTCTTTTACATCTATACCGGCAGCGACCAGTGCAGTTTTTGTTTCAACATTTTCCTCATCACCATTTCTACGGGCAGGGTTAAGCATTACTTTTACCTGCACTCCACGTTTTTTTGCGGCAATAACAGCAGCTATAAGCTCTTTATCAGAAAATAAAAACATTTTTATCCGCAACGAAAGTCTGGCATCATCAATTGCTTTTACAATGATGCCCGATGTATCATCAGGTAAAACTATGATTGAACGATGGGCCATAAATATACTTTGTCTACTTAATTTACAATGTTTACAGGAATAATCAAAGATTAACTGTTATATGCCGAAGTTGAGCCATTATCTTTAACCTGTATATCATACAGCCCGGCATATAAGCCTGCCATCGCTATCAGTTCATCATGTGTACCTTCTTCTTTAAGCATGCCATGCTGTATCACCAGTATTTTATCCATGTGCTGAATTGTGTTTAGCCGGTGAGTAATGGTGATCACTGTACGTCCCAGCATTAATTTCTCAAGTGCATCCATCACCGTTTTTTCCGATCCGGGATCAAGTGCTGCCGTGGGTTCATCTAAAATTAAAATAGGTGAATTACGAATAATTGCCCTGGCAATGCCTATCCGTTGCCGCTGGCCGCCCGATAGTGTAAGGCCCCGCTCACCAACCAATGTATCGTAACCATGAGGCATCATCATAATAAACTCATGGGCATTGGCCTGTTTGGCAGCTTCAATAATTTCTTCATGGGTTGCACCCGGTTTGCCATAGGCGATATTATCCTTCAGCGAACCAAAAAACAGAACTGTATCCTGCAATACAAAACCAATCTGTTTTCGTAAACTATCCAGTTTGTAGTTGGCTATATCAATGCCATCTATACATATCTTTCCCGACGAGGGATCGTAAAACCTAGGTACGAGGCTGGCAATGGTTGATTTGCCGCTGCCTGTTGGCCCGCAGATACCGATACGCTGCCCCGATCTGACCTGAAAATTTATGAGCTGAAGTACTTCACATTCAGGATCGTATCCAAAAGAAACATTTTCAAAACTGATATCACCCTGTACGACACCTGCTTTTACTGCACCAGGCTTTTGCGGAATTATAGTATCGGCATCCAGTATATTCTGAATGCGTTCCAGCGCTACCGTTGCATGTGCCACCGAGTTGGTCATTTTAGCAAGGTCTTTTACCGGGGTAAAAAATTTATTGAGATAGGATAAAAAAACTGTTAAAGCTCCGATTGTCATCAGCCCTGCAAGTACCAGAGAGGCGCCACGCCACAACACCAGTGCAATACAAATGGTAATAAGGATATTGATTATGGGTGCCAGTAAGGATTTTAAACGCCGGGTTTTTAATGCTGCATTAACCGTTATTAAGCTTGCTGTTTTTAGTCGTTGTTCTTCCATTTGCTGACTACCAAATGCATTAATAACCCTGATGGATTCCAACCCCTGCTGTAAAACAGCTGCCATATTTGTCTGGTCTACCCTTACTTCATGCACCGATCTTTTTACCGCCTTTTTAAACCGGGCAATAAAATATACCAGGAAGGGTGTTATTCCTAATGCAATCAACGCAAAGTCCCAATTCAGGTAAAACATCAGTCCCAGTATACCGGCAATGGTCATAGCATCAATCAAAATTCTGAGCAAAGCCGTTGAAACAAAATCCTGTACTGTTAAAATATCGGTGGTGAGTGTGCTCATTATTTTACTCACCTGGTGTTTATCATAATAAGAAAGTGAAAGCCGCTGCAGATGATGATATACCTGCAGACGGACATCATTGGCAACATATTGTGCTACACTTTCTGTAAAATAACTGTTTACATAACCCGCAATTGAACCCAGAACTGTCAGCACCACCAGCAAAACAGCAGCAGCAGCAGCGAGGCTCATTTTATTTCCATCTCCTCCTGATACATTCAGCCAGCCAAGCCAGGCAGGCAACTGGTGATTATCAATTACATTATCAATGATGATTTTTAACGGCCATGGAGCAGCAAGGCCCATTAATGTTTCCACCAGCATAGCCACAAAGATCAACAGCAGCCATCTTTGGTAAGGCTTTACCTGGCTTAAAACCATTTTAGTTAATCCTTTTGTTTTTTTATGTTGAACAGAATCAGCTTGCATGCAGTATATAAAATTGAGTTATGGTAACATGAATAATCTGAAACAAATTACTAGCGCCTTGCATTAGTGCAGAATTCAGAATTTAGTTTTTTAGGATTTTTTATCAAACTGTAAAATTCATCCAGGTAATCAATCATATTTTTTTTATTACGTGCCGACAGCAGGTCAAAGTTGTTGATGAGGGAATAGATATTATGTTGCTGTTGTGTAAAGATCTGCAGCACCTCATTTACTTCATCTGCTGTTCTGGTGAACCCCCTGTACAGCCGCTCTCTTACACTTTGTATTTTTAAAATGGGGTCAGGGTTTGAATAGTCAGTGTTAACAAGTCCTGAAAAATCAAAGTCATATGCTATGGTATAAGGCCTTATTATTTCATCCGACCGTGTAATAATTAATTTTACATTATGCCCTGTAGATACTGACCAATCGGTATTGCCAATCATATATTGAAACAGGGCAACCAGGGTCATGTGTTTCCGGTCAGTAGTTTCCTGCGGAATCTTTGTAGTTTGCCATAACCTGCAGTTGTTTCTTTTGGCGGCATCTTTTATATCTTCAATTAAAAATGCATTCGACTGCATTGCTTTATTTTTCCCTACGTTATCCCGGTATTCAACATTAAACAATCTTACCCGCAAACTTTTAGCGGTAAGTAAATTATATATCTTGTAAACCAGGAATTCTTTTAATACATATTGATCGTAGTCTCCGTAGGTGTTGCAGGATGTAACTAACTTCAGCGATTTAAGTGCTGCAGTTGCTGCAGTTGTATCCTTATCAAAAGTAAGTTTTAAAGGAGGCACATAACAGGTTTTTCGCCTGAAATTACCCCTGGCTGCTAAGTCAATATCCACTTCCATTTTACCGGCATCAGGATAATTAATAATAAATTTTCCAGGAAATACCTGATCGTCTTTTAGTTTTTTGCTGATCAGTTTACTTATATCAGTTTCTATTACTACATTCAAGATGCTGCTGTCTTCAAAAAAAGCAATTTTATCAATTACAGGCTGCTGGCTAAAAACCGCCTGGGTTAATAGCAGGAAAAGCACGGTTACTGACAAATATTTCATAATAGCAGGTTTTGTGTAATAATTAGAAATCTATTTTACAATTTCAGCAATTACCTGTCCAACACATCCATTTGGCATCTGTATGTTTAAAAACGCAGCAACTGTGGCAGCTATATCCGTTATATAAGTTTCCCGGTATGTTTTTCCGGGTTTGATACCCCAGCCGTACCATAGTAAAGGTATATGGGCATCATAAGGATTCCATACGCCATGTGTAGTTCCTCCGGTTAAAAAATCATCTATAACCTGTGGCTGTAAGATGATTTGTATATCGCCACTGCGTTTAGGATAGTAACCATTTACAATGGCAGTTTTTAACCGGGTATTCAGCGTGGTTTCTTTTATGTTATCTAAAGCGAATGCCTGTTCTACTGTATTTTCCTTCAGCAAAAAATCAATTACTGTTTTATAAACTGATGTTTTGTCAATTTTTTTCGACTCCATTAAACCCCTGTCCAGATATACCTGGTAATTCAGAATTCCTATCAGCAGATCGGATTGGCTAAATGCAGCGGAGAGCTGTTTACTTAAAGCCTCCGTAATTTTTTTATTATCAAAATTGCCTGCTGGTATTTTATAATCTTTTAAAAATGCAGGTTCGTTAGCAGCTCCGTGATCGGCAGTTAAAAAAACAAGATAATTTTCCTTGCCGATTTTTTTATCCAGAAATTTTAAAAACTCACCGAGCTCAATATCGAGGCGTAAAAAGCAATCTTCCACCTCTACGGAATTTGGGCCATAGGCATGTCCAATATAATCTGGTGATGAAAGACTGAGGGTAAGCAGATCGGTAATTGAGTCTATTCCCAGTTGTTCACCATTAATAACAGCCTTAGCCATTTCAAAACTAAAATTGTTGCCATAGGGAGTGGCCACAATGATTCCGTTATTTTTTCCAATATGCTGACTGATACGCCGGGGAAACCCTCTTGTGTCAAATGCACTTTGTGCATAAGTATTCAGCGGATAAAGGGTATTCCATTCTTTAGCATAATATTGATCGGTTAGTCGTTTTCTGTTAAAGGTTTTTAACCATTGTGGTAAATTGTTACGGTAGTAAGAGGATGTGATCCAATCTCCGGTTTTACTATCGTACCAGTAGGCGGCATCGGCATTGTGGCCTGCCGGTAAAATAGCACTACGGTCTTTTAGCGCAATACCTATTACTTTACTGTTGAAATTGGTAGCCAGTTTTAATTCGTCGCCAAATGTTGTGGTCAGTAAATTTTTTGGACTCATGCGTCCCTCGTCGGTAGAGCTTCCGATGGTTTGCACACTGTCATCTTGTGTACAGTACACAAAATCATTTTTGTCATAGTCAAACCAGTCGTTACCGGTAATTCCATTTATGGCCGGTACCGAACCTGTGTAAATGCTGCTGTGTCCGCATGCTGTAATGGTAGGTGCATAAGGTATAAGTGTATTACTGCAATTGAAACCCTGTTTCAGCAGTCGTTTAAATCCGCCATCTTCTTTATAACGGTCGTAAAAGCGGTATAAATAATCCCAGCGCATTTGATCTACAACAATGCCAACAACGAGCTTAGGCCGTTTTATATTTTGCAGTGTGGAATTATCTGCAATCGGTGTGATTTGCGTAAACCCGGGTTTAAACAAAAAACAAACAGCAAGTGTAAGTAAATACCTGGTCATAAAAAAGGTTTATCGGGCAGCATAAAACCACTGTATTCTTATTAATAAGGTATAATATACTAATTGTTTTTGAATATTGATTATGGCCTGAAAGAGATAAAGTATGCCGGTACTATTGTCAATAGAGATGTGATCATTTTTTATATCACTTCTCCCTGCCTGATAATGATAAACTGTATTATTTCTTCAAGAGAGAAACCTGCACGGCTGCAGGCATCATCAATCTCTTGTCTTGATACATTGGCGGCGAAGGATTTATCCTTTAATCTTTTCTTAACCCCTTTCAGTTCCATTCCATCGTAGCCTCCGGGGCGCATGAGGGAATAAGCATGTATCAAACCTGATAATTCATCAAAGGCGAAAAGCATTTTATCCATGCTTGTCTCCGGCTCTACGCCAAAATGATTTGGACCGTGCGATGCAATGGCATGTATAATTTCCGGATCAACATTTCTGTTTTCCAGTTCTTCAATAATTTTTTTGCAATGCAGCTCCGGCCATTGATCCCAGTCAGCATCATGCAGCAATCCGGCCATTTCCCATTGCCATTGGCCTGCATCATCGAGCTGTTCTTTTTCTGCAGCCCAGCTTTTCATTAAGTACGCCACCTGTTTCATGTGCAGTTGCAAACGTGGGTTAAGGACCCAGGCATGAAATAGTTTTTCTGCTTCGGCTCTGGTTAAACTATTGCCCTTGTTGGCTATATCTCCAAAACTGCTTCTGTTTAGTAATAGTGACATGAGAATTGTTTCCTGCAAACATAAAACATTAGAGATTAAAATTCAGGTTAAGAAGGAAGTCCGGTAAATGAATAAGATTTTTTCTTTGATTCCAGTATTTTGCGAAAGAGATAAGCCAGGCTTATTTTCAAAAAATGCTGTTAGTTTTTCTAAATGTAGTTTACAAGGTTTAGGTTGTATGGGCAACATTTGTTGAATAACAACTTACTTTATACTGTTTCAAATTCTCCACAATCTATCCTGATATCCTGCGGATGTAGTTTTTGGCCAAGCAGATTACAGTAACCTGTATTATTTTTTGTTGAAAAATGTTTGCAGTTAAAGCATGTCCTTTGAACGCTGATAACCTGCAGCCTGTTCAGTTTGCTGATGAGGTTTGCAATATTGTTCCATAAAACAAGCTTATCGTTTTGTGATGCACCGGAAATGATTTCAGTTAATGGATTTGCAAAATCTTCTGTTTCGGAAACTATCTTTTTTCCGGATGCTGTAAGTTGGGTGCTGTAACTCCGGGTATCAGTTTTGTCTGTTATTTTTTTTACCAGTTTCTTTTGTTCCAGAACTTTTACTGCATCGCTGATAGTGGGCTTAGTAAAATTAAACTCCTGAGCCAGGTAGCTGATAGTACATTTATCCTGTGTATGATGCTGAATAAAGATCAATAACTGTATTTGAATAGGACTGAGATTATATGTTTTTGCTTTTTCCCACAGGAAGATCCTGAATACATGCGACAGGCGTTCGAGCCCGGCAACAATCTTATAATTAAGGTTGCTGTTTTGTGTATTTAAGTCAAATACAGATGACATGGTTAATGGCAGTTTTGCATTTCAATGATATAATATCCTTTTTGCCTGATACTCATTTCCATTTCTACAGTAGCCTGTTCAATATGACAAAAACTGCACTCTTTTGCTGTTAACGGCTGTCCCTGCTCATTCCTGGATTGTAAGTATTCCTTACCAAATGTATGTATAATTTTTTCATCCCTGATATCGGCCGGTGCAATAATATCAAAATGCATGATGCTCTCATCTTTTCGGGTTACATAGGTATCCCATACAGCTACTTTCATTTTTTTTGAATTTGATGGTAAAATGAACAGCCGGTCAGTTGTAAACCGGCTGTTAATGATCTGTTTACCCTTTTACATCAGCTATTGATGCACCAAAGTTAATGTGCAGTACATTTCCGTTTGCTGTTACCAAAGCGGGTACAGATTTTACACCTGCATTTTCGGCCTCGGCAATTCTTGATTTGTTTGAGCCTAAATGAACGACTTCAATATCTGAAGCATTGGCAATGGAAAGAATGTCGTGTTCGGCACTTACACAAACGGGACAGCCGGCATGATAGAAGATTGATTTACTCATTTTTTTATAGTTTAATGGTGAACAAATAAATTGTCAGCACAAATATAGTAAGGAATCCTAACTAATAAAAAAATATTTTAAGTATTACTAACTGCATAGATCAAAAAAAGAGCAAAACCAATTGCAAAGGGAGCACTCAGCCTGAGTAAGGGGGTAGTTAATTTAGATGAGCTCCATACAGCAAAAGCCGCATGCCATTTGCGGGGAATGAGCAAAAGAATAAGGGTAGTAATGCCCAGCATAATTCCGAAGAGTTTAAAGAAAACGGGGAATTTTGAAAGCGGTGCATACAATAAAACAGCAACGGCCCAAATACCACGTAAGCCAAGCTCTGTGTAATTGATTAAATTAGTGCTGCCTGCTTTGGCAATAATATTTTTGGCTTTAGTGGGTTTTATTAACATAATAATACCGGCTATGATGAGCCACAGGCCCGAAAGGATGATTATGTATTGTGCTGCCTGGGTTATCATTTTTTAAAAATATGATAAATAAGATTACCTATTAAATAAATCAGAGCCATTGTTTATTTTAACCGTATTGATTTTTCAAAAACGGTAAATTATTTATCGGTAATCTGATCATGTTTCCTGTGTGCCTATATTTAATTGCCGGTACAGCCTGTTTCTTTATTTGGAAGATTACCTTCAAATAACTACCTTTTAAAAAACAATTTTATTGTGGTTGTTTACAGGTTATATATATTTTGCTGCCAGCTTTTTTTACTCTTTGCTGTTACTGTTTCTGCACAAAATTCAAAAAGATTGAGCCATGCATCTTATCGTATTAACGATGGCCTGATGCATAGCCAGGTTATTGACCTGGCTGAAGATGGAAATGGATTTATCTGGATTAGCACAGGCAGCGGTATACAACGTTTTGATGGTAAATTTTTTTACGACATTCCTGCTCCTTCCGGTAATAAAGGTATCCCAGACGATAAGTATGTAAGCTTCTTTTCATTAAAAAACGGGAACCTGTGGCTCAGACATTCCAAAGGTATCAGCGAATATAATATGCACACAAACAGGTTTCAAAATGTGCTGTATTTACCGGATGCAAATGCAGAAAATATTCCTGTACCTGTTTACGAAGAGGAAAATGGTACCTGGTGCCAACTGCCTTCTGGTGGTATTTATTTTCTCAACAAAGAAAAGCAATACACTGACAGTGTTTTGTTTGACAGCAATTCAGCATGGAGCAGCTTAATAACCTCACACAAAAAAAACGGGGGAGTACAGTTTTCTGCGTTCAACGCTGCCAGTATTTGTGTTGCTGACAGCAGGAAAAAAACATACCGTATATTTTACCCCGGCCCTTTGCAGCGCAAATTTGCGGGGATAGCAAATTTTACTGAAGACACCCTGCTTGTTGCCACGCAAAGGGGAATTGAAAAAATGGATATACAATCGGGAAAATTTCTTTTTGTAAGTGCCTATAAAAAGGTATCTCATCAACTGGCTACTTACATTTATGTAAAACTGCACCGGTTGCAAAACGGCAACTATCTTGTTAGTGAGGGAAGGGATATTTATGAACTTAACCTGAAGCAACCGGCTACAGTTTCAAAATTAGTCACCCTTCAGGATCAGCCATTTTTTAACGCAGGTAATATTACCAGGTTTTATAATGACAGTCACGATAATTTCTGGATAATTTCAGAAAGGGACGGCATTACAAAAGTTAACTACCGTTTTTCAGGTTTCCGGTATTTTGGTTCAACAGATAAAAAAAAGAATTTTATAAAGACCATTTATGCCGATAAAAAAGATAACCGCCTGTTATGTGCTGCAGCCGGAAACGGCCTGTTAGTATTTGATACATTGCAGCAATTGCTGACAGCAATTGAAGAATTTCCTGGTGCTGTTACTCCGCATACAATCGCTGCCATTCAAAAAACTGCACCGCATCGTTACCTGGTTTTTTTGATGAGGGGCTGGAAAGTGTATTTACTGAATACCGAAAATTTTACCCTGCAGCCGGTACAGGTAGATAGCAGCAATATCAGTCTGCAACATGAATTTGATTACCATTCAAATATTTTCGTTGATGAGAATAATCAAATGCTCATGCAAAGCAGTTTTCATATTTATAAAATGGAATGGCAGCCGCCGTCGGTAATTCGGTTTACCGGAATAACAAATATTCCTGTTGCATCTGTCAGCTCTTATCGTGACCGGCACCAACAACTTTGGGTAGGTGGCCGAAAAAATTATTTTCTTGTCAACAACAGTATGCAATCATATCGTTCTTTTGAAATGCCCTATAATATTATTGCCCGTTGCTTTTATATGGATGCGGCAAACAACCTGTGGATGGGTACTGAAAAGGGTTTGTACCAATTGAACGCAACAGGGAAAATCATTAACCGGTTATATGTAGCTAACGGACTTGCCGATGATAATATTTATGCCCTTACCGGCGATAATAATAATAACCTCTGGATAAGCCATAATAAAGGGATAAGCTGCATGAAATCAAATGGAGATTTTGTTCATTACAGCAAATATGACGGACTGCAGGAAAACGAATTCAATACCAATTGTTTTTTTAAAACCAATGATGGCGAAATATTTTTTGGCGGCGTAAATGGTGTCAGCAGTTTTTACCCGGCAGCGATTTTAAAGAAGACAGAGCAACCCAGACTATTTGTTACTTCCATAAAAATAAAAGATAAAGAATGGGAAACCGAAACAGCTTTATGGAACGTGGAAAAAATTAAACTGCCTTATTTTAAGAACAGCCTGGCTTTTGAATTTACAGCACTTGGTGTACGGCAGCCGGATATGTACAATTACCAGTTTCGGATGATTGGCGCCGACGATGCCTGGATAAACGGGACAAATGCTGGCGCTGCCCGTTATGTACTGCCTCCCGGTAAATATATTTTTGAAGTGTATGCCGGTAATAGTTTTAACAAAGATGCACAGCCGCTTAAAAGTATTTTAATCACAATAGATCCGCCATTTTGGAAAACAGCCTGGTTTGTCAGTTTAATACTCTTGCTTTTGGCAATCATTATCATTCTAATTACCCGTTACGTTGCCCGGATAAAATTAAAACGTCGTATTACTGAATTAGAAAGAAAAAAAGAACTGGATGAGGAAAGGCTACGAATATCCAGAGAAATGCATGATGATATTGGAGCCGGCCTTACACAGATAACGATGATGAGTGAGGCTGCAAAAACAAAAGAGCACAGCAATGTGCAATTGGATAAAATAGCTGCTGCCAGCCGTAAACTGGTTAACGATATGAGTGAGATTATCTGGAGCATGCATCCTGAACAAAATACTTTAGATCAGTTATTCAGTTATTTGAGGGAACAGTTGCACCAGCTGCTGGAATATTCAGGTATTGCATACAAGATAGATTTTCCGCTGAACGGGAATGAAGTTTTACTGAACAATGCACAAAAAAGAAACCTGTTGCTGGTTACAAAAGAAATTGTACATAATGCTGTAAAACACAGCAAGGCAAAAAATATTTCAATTGTGGCTTTTCAAAAAAATAATATTCTTCAATTTGTAATTTTGGATGACGGAAGTGGTTTTGATACCAACCGGCCTGGCAATGGTAACGGGTTACGCAATATTAACAAAAGAATTGAAGAGCTGGGAGGCAAACTACATATTGAATCAACTAACGGAAAAGGGAGCAGTTTTAGTTATCAGATGCCTTTATTTTAATTTTTATCTTTACATTTCTTACTCCCTTTGCTGCATACCCCTTTTTTCATCTTTTCTGACTTACGATCTGAAAGTACATTACAGTATTAAAACTTTAATTATGAAAAAATATTTAATACTGGTGCCGTTATTGTTTTCAGCTTTTTTTTGCTCAGCGCAAACTAATACAAAAACAGTGCCTTACGAGGGAACTGAGTATGAGGAAGGTGCTACCCGAACAATTACAAAGTCGAGTGATGAGAGCTTGAGAAAAGTGTACACAATTGAAATAAAAAATAAAAATGGCATAGTTCAATCAAGGCGTGTATTTGTAAAAGGTTGGGAGGGAGAATTGGATGTAACAGTTGAAACTTTTGAATTTAAACGAAGTAAACTGGTTTCTACTGTAAAAAGCAAACTAAAATTTAATTCAGAAGGAAAGCTTACTGATTTTGAGACAAATTCGGACGGTGTAAATAATACTTATAGCCGTAGCGATAATGGCGGGTTGAAGAAAAATAATGATTCTGAAGATGATCCCGTTTTAGACAAAAGATGGGTTAATTGTGTAGAAAAAGGGCATGAAGAAAAAAGTTTATGGCTTGATAAACTCTTTGAAGACGATACTATTTCTCCACCCGAATCTGAAAAATCTTCTTGTTTACCAACAGCAGCACGTACACAAACCTGCCAAAACAAACTAAATGTTTTTGTGGGGCCAAGTATTTTATGGGGAGATGTTGGGCAAGACAAAGAAATTCTTTTTGGCGGACATGCTTATGCCCTGTATAACATAAATGCACATATAGGTGCCGGGCTTGACTACAGCACTCATTGCAAAAAAAATGATGCTCAAAAAATAACCCGTAGTTTTCTGATGGCAAGGGGGCAATATACATTTGGTAATTTTGGTACTTTTGGAGAGAAGTATTGCAAGCACAAAGTATTTCCAGAAGCACATGTAGTAATTGGCCTGGCTTATGAATCAATCAAGTATACATTCAATGGCAATACTACAAAAAACAGCGGCAATGGATTTGTTGTCGGTGCAGGAGCCGGTATTGGTATTAAGTTATCAAATAAAATAAATTTTAGTGTGACTGGTGATTACCTGGCTGTTAAATTTAAAAATAACGATGATATAAATTCAAATGTTCGGGTGAGTGCGGGTTTAAGCGTAGGTCTGTTTAGTAAAAAAACAGGAGACGATAACTTTGATGACGCTATATATCATTCATTTTATTTTTAATTTTATAGTCATTAATGATTCAGATAAACTCAATAGCCATTATTGAAGATGATGCCGCTATCAGGCATTACCTCGAAGAACAGATCCGGTTGCATATAGATGTGGAACGGCTGGAAGTTTTTCCTGATGCAGAATCGGCCCTGGCCCAGCTAAGCAAAAATCCTGTTGAAATTGCGTTATTTGATATACAGT
>JBATAS010000375.1:0-6715 GCA_049661965.1 Ferruginibacter sp.
ATTTTCTATTACCGGTTGTTTCTCCCAGCCTAAAATCCTGACTCAGATCAATGATTTTTATTTTAGCATCAATTGGATTAGCAGCTAAAAACTTACTTGCTTCGCCATGACCAACACATAAAAACAACACATCAATTTTCTGGCTTAGGGCTGATGCAAATTTCATCGATGTATCGCCGTGCAAATCTTTATGCACTTCGTACAAAAATTTATCAGCATTACTTTTACTGTGTACAAAAATAATTTCTGCCAAAGGATGGTTCAATAATACCCTGATCAGCTCACCACCCGTATATCCTGCTCCACCAACAATTCCAACTTTAATCTTACTTGCCATCTGCTGTTTGTTTTACTGCATTATAGATCATGGTCTGGTTACCAAAGATTTTTGAGAAGCCTCTAACATCATCTCCGCTCCAGCCTGTATTCATTTCGCCATATTTACCAAATTTGCTGCTCATCAAATCATAATCAGATTCGATACCTGTAACCTGAAAACGGTAAGGCATCAACTCAATAAAAACTTTTCCGGTAACATTTTCCTGCGATTTTTCAAAAAAGGCTTCAATATCTCTCATCACCGGATCAAGTATCTGCCCTTCATGTAACCAGTTACCATAAAACAATGCCAATTGATCTTTCCAGTTCAGTTGCCATTTGGTGAGCACATGTTTTTCCAATGCATGATGTGCTTTTAAAATAACCATTGGTGCGGCGGCTTCAAATCCAACACGACCTTTAATGCCGATGATGGTATCACCCACATGGATATCTCTTCCTATGCCAAAAGGACCTGCAATTTTTTGTACTTCTAAAATTGCTTCCGACGGATGTTTGAATTCAATCCCGTTAACAACAAAAAGCTCTCCTTTCCTAAAACCCAATTCCAGATTACCAATTCCACTTGCAGTAACCTGCGTAGGCCATGCATCTTCCGGCAACATACCATTACTGTTCAATGTTTCCTTACCACCCACGCTTGTTCCCCACAAACCTTTATTTATTGAGTACATCGATTTTTCAAAGTTCATGTCAACACCTTTGCTTTTCAGGTAAGTAATTTCGTCTTCACGGCTTAATTTCAAATCACGTATTGGTGTACAAATTTCTACACCGGGAATCATGATGTTAAATATCATATCAAAACGCACCTGATCGTTACCTGCACCGGTACTGCCATGAGCAACTATATCAGCATTCAAATGCTGTACATGTTCCGCAATAAAAACAGCTTGGCTTAATCTCTCAGCGCTAACACTTAAAGGATAAGTATTATTCTTTAATACATTTCCAAAAATGAGGTACTTAATTATTTTATCATAATAACTCTTTACCGCATTTACGGTTGTATGCGATTTTACGCCCAGCTTATAAGCATGTTCTTCTATCTTTCTCAATTCATCATCAGTAAAACCTCCGGTATTTACAATTACCGAATGCACTTCATATCCTTTTTCTTCTGTGAGATATTTTACACAGTAGGTAGTATCAAGCCCGCCACTAAATCCTAATACAACTTTCTTACTCATTATACTAAACTTTAAAAATTAAAAAAATAACGCAGCAGCGATTTTGAAGAACCGCCGCCAGTTTGTTTCTTTTGCAGAAACTTAAGCATTTTACTTTGCTTTATCCGCATAAAACGCTCATAAGCTTTGGAATGCTTTTTAAATTCTGTCTTGGTTTCTTCTGGAGTGTAATGATCTGCCGGATCGAACAACATAGCTGTACACATACAGTTCTTCCGCTCCTTGCTCATCAGTATATCATAGTTCACACAGCTTTTACAACCGGCCCAAAACTGCTCATCGGTGGTAAGTTCCGAATAGGTTACCGGTTCGTAGCCCAGGTCGGAGTTTATTTTCATTACTGCCAGCCCGGTAGTTAATCCAAATATTTTCGAATCAGGGTATTTTTCCCGGCTCAGTTCAAAAATTCTTTTTTTGATGGATTTGGCTACACCGGTTTTTCGATAAGGCGGAGAAACAATCAGGCCACTGTTGGCAACAAATTTATTGTGTTCCCAAACTTCTATATAACAAAACCCAACCCACTCGCCATCGGTTGTTAATGCAATCACAGATTTACCTTCAATGATTTTCTGCTCAACATATTCCGGTGAACGTTTGGCTATGCCTGTGCCACGTGCCTTAGCCGAAGAAGCCATTTCATCGGTAATGATAGTAGCGTAATGACTATCGGCTGCCGTAGCAACCCGTATGTTTATATTACTGTTTTCCAATTGTAAAAAATTGAAAGGAATGATAAAATTGTTAAAGGAAATTTTCGGGAGATTTTTTCACTGACAGGGGCAGCTTTTAACTACTCGTCCTATCAGCATCCACGTCGGGATCTGGGTGTAAATTCAAACAGGTTCTCCACAGCATATAATATACCCATTGCGGATGTATTTGTATTTACGCTATGTAATTGTGTACTGTTCAATTTATTTGTTGTTGTGTTTAACGATACAAAAGTATAGTATTTTAAAAATAATGGGCAAAAAAATATTTGAAACCGGTCTAACTTACAAATTTCTCCAGCTCTGCAGCTATCTTCCTGTCATTGCTGAGCCTTGGTACTTTATTCTGTCCACCCAGTTTACCAATACTTTTCATATAATCAATAAACCCGTTTTTCTTAACCGGTGATATTTTAAGCTGCTGCAATATCTTGCCGCCAATCAAATCATCATAATACACATTCCGCTTTCGCAGATTATCATCTACTTTTTTTGAGAACGCTTTTATATCGGAAGGTGTGTTTTCAAATTCAATAAACCACTCATGATAACTTTTTCCTTCGCCATTTGCAATCATCGGTGCCACCGTAAATTCTGTTATCGGAATATGTTCCTCCTCAGCAGCCTGTAACAATGCAGCTTCCACTTCTTCGCTTATCACGTGTTCGCCAAAGGCAGAAATAAAATGTTTTGTTCGCCCTGTAACAACAATCCGGTAAGGATTGGTAGAAACAAATTTTATAGTATCGCCGATATTATAGCCCCACAAGCCTGCATTACTGTTTATGATCAACGCATAGTTCTCTCCAACTTTTACATCCTTCAATGTTAATCGTGTCGGGTTCTCATTAAATATTTCTCCTGCCGGAACAAACTCAAAAAATATTCCGCTGTTTGTATTCAGCAACAGTCCTTCTTCTTTTTGTGAATCCTGAAATGCAAAAAAACCTTCGCTTGCCGGAAACAATTCTATGGTATCAATTTTACGGCCGATACTTTCAAAAAGTTTTGCTTTATAGGGCTCAAAGTTTACACCGCCCTGCACCATCACACTAAAATTAGGGAACAGTTCTCCAACTTTTTTTCCGCTCTTCTCAATAAGCCTGTCAAAGTACATTTGCATCCATGGTGGTATCCCGCTGATGAGCGTCATATCCTGACTAATCGTTTCTTCCACTATTTTATCCAGTTTCTCTTCCCACTCTTCAATACAATTAGTAGTAAATGATGGCAATTGATTTGATCGTAAGTATTTTGGGACATGATGATTTACGATACCGCTTAATCTTCCTGTGGGAATGCCTCCTACTCTTTCCAGCACCGGAGACCCGCTTAAAAAGATCAGCTTACCATCAGCAAAAGCTGTATTGCCGGTTTCCGACATGTAACATAACAAAGCATTACGTGCAGTGTTGATGTGGTTGGGAATTGAATCTTTGGTAATAGGTATATATTTTACACCGCTTGTTGTTCCGCTTGTTTTGGAAAGATATATAGGTTGCCCCTTCCATAGAACGTTATGTGTGCCCTGCTTTATTTTTTCGATGTAAGGTTTAAAAGCTTCGTAATCACGTACAGGCACCTGTTTTACAAAATCATCATGCGTTTTAATTTTACCGAACTCATGATCTTTACCAAAAATAGTTTTTGAACCTGTCTTTATCAGTTGATTGAAAATAGCCTGCTGATCAGCTATGGCCGTTTCCATTCCCTTTTTTATCTGCTTATATATATATCCGGCAAATGGCTTCGCCAAGATGGATTTTATCTTCATTACACTTTCTTCAATCTATGAAAAACAAATTTACAGAGATTTTATGTTTGAAATTTGTAAAAAGTATAAACGGAAACTATTTACAATCGCATTTCCAGTCAGTATCCAGATCTATTACCGTTACAACAACCAGCCCGTCATCTTTAGGAGCAAACACAATCCGCACATACTGTTTATCATGTGTATATCCTTCTACCGGATAGGTCATGCCTCTTTTATCAGATTGTATTTTTTTATGATTAATGGCCCCGTTTTTTAATATTTCCCTTACTTCGCTTTCATCAATATTTCTGCAATCCATTCTGCATTTGGCATGTTTGCTGAATATTAAATTACTGCTGTTTCTGTTAAAGCCTTCAACTTCATCTTTTTCATCTACATCGGGTTTTAAAACAGGAATTGTAATTTTTTCTGCTGACTGCTCAATATTTGGTTTTTGTGCTGTTTCGCCACGCTGATTTTTTTTAATATAAAGCAGCAGTAATGCTGCAGCAATTAAAAAAACGAATGGCAGGTATTTTTTTAGCATGCCGCAAGTTACTTTATATACTTTATTTGGCTTACTTCCATTTTCGTTAAATTTGCAGCCAATGAACAAAACTGTAGCATTACATACATTGGGCTGCAAACTCAACTTTTCTGAAACCTCCACCATTGGCAGGTTGCTGGAAAATGATGGCTTTGAAAAAAGAAATTTTGATGAAGTGGCCGATGTATATGTGATAAACACCTGTTCGGTTACCGACAATGCAGATAAGGAATGCAGGATGCTGGTTCGCCGCATTCAACGTAAAGCACCTGAAGCAATGGTAGTGGTTACGGGTTGCTATGCACAACTTAAACCACAAGAGATCGCTTCTATTCCGGGAGTGGACCTGGTATTGGGCGCTGCAGAAAAATTTAACATAACGCAGCATTTAAAAGAAATTACAAAAGGCGACAGCGCAAAGATCTGCAGTTGCGATATTGAAGATGTAAACGAATTCACCGCATCACATTCTATAAACGACCGCACAAGAATATTTTTAAAAGTACAGGATGGCTGCGATTATAATTGTTCGTTTTGTACTATACCAATGGCCCGAGGGAAAAGCCGTAGCGATAGTATCAACAATGTTATCGCTAATGTAGAAGCCATTGCAGCACAGGGCGCAAAAGAAATTGTATTAACAGGAATTAACCTGGGAGATTTTGGTAAAGGTTTTACCGGAGGGAAGAAAAACGAAGAAAATTTTTTAGACCTCATAAAAGAACTGGATGAAGTTGAGGGAATTGAGCGTTACCGCATCTCTTCTATCGAACCAAACCTGTTAACCAATGAGATCATTGAATTTGTAAGCAACAGTAAAAAGTTTATGCCGCATTTTCATATTCCTTTACAAAGCGGAAGCGATAAGATACTGGGATTAATGAGAAGAAGATACAAAAGAGATTTGTATACCGAAAGAGTTGGCCTGATTAAAACCATGATGCCGCATTGTTGCGTAGGTGTTGATGTGATTGTTGGTTTCCCCGGTGAAACAGAAGACGATTTTATGGAAACATTTAATTTTCTGCATCAAGTTGATATATCATACCTGCATGTATTCACCTATTCTGAAAGAACAAATACATTGGCAGCAGATATGAAACCTGTTGTACCCGTAAATATCCGGCACGACAGAAATAAACGATTAAGAAACCTGAGTTATCAGAAGATGCAGTATTTCACAAATCAACATATTGGCGAAACCAGGAAAGTTTTATTTGAATCGAAAAACAAAAATGATATGCTGGAAGGCTATACCGATAATTATATAAAAGTAACAACACCCTATAGTGACGATTGGGAAAATAAAATTACAGCATGGAAAATTTAAATAACCCGTTGGGACCGGAAGCAGAACAATTGACAAAATACCAGGTAACTGTGCATTTTGACATGGATGAAGATTTTATGAGCTTTGTTCCGCAACACCGGGTATACATTAACAGCTTGATTGAAAAAAATATTATTGATTGTTATACCGTAAGCATGGAAACCCAAAAAAGCTGGATGATATTTAATGCTGCGGGTAAAATTGAAGTTGAAGAACATCTGAGCAAATCGCCGTTATATAAATACTGGACCATTGAAATTGATGAAATATTTGTGTATGATGGACAATCTTACCGCTTACCGGCTGTTCAGCTAAACTAATTACTGTAAAAAATTTTGCAGAGAAAATTTAACCCTTATCTTTGCCATCCGAAATTTAAAAAGGGAGCATAGCTCAGTTGGTTTAGAGCATCTGCCTTACAAGCAGAGGGTCCGCGGTTCGAACCCGTGTGCTCCCACAAAGAAAAGGGTTTCAAGCAATTGAAACCCTTTTGTATTTTGCAATTTGAAGGAGTAAAAGCAGGGTTTAATTCAACTGCACCGCCGGTAACCTGTAAGATTGACCATCGTACACAAACAATTCATCAATTTCGATGGTCCAGTATTTGTATAGTGGAGATTTGCTCAGGTATTCTTCCACTTCCAGTTTATTGGCTGCATTAAATACCATCCAGCTTTTCTGACTTTCCATGCTTACGGTGTAGTAATCAAGAATGTTTTTTTCGATCAAACTGTTTATATAAACCCGGTGTGGGGGTACATAGGTCATAAATGCTTCGTCCATATCGAAGTGAACCGTAACCTGGTACTTATTTAACTGCTTTGCCCCGGTACCCAGGGG
>JBATAS010000376.1:0-1792 GCA_049661965.1 Ferruginibacter sp.
CCTGGTAACAAGCAGGAAGACTTTTGAAAGCGGATTGATATTACCGCATATAAAGAATCTTGAAATTATTGAAATTGATTCGGAGAAAGAAGAGATTAGCAAACATTCGAAAGAGAATTTAGAAACTGAAATAAAACAGGATAATCTTGCCTATGTTATCTACACTTCCGGTTCGACCGGAAAGCCAAAAGGCGTAATGATCGAACATAAAGGAGTTGTGAATCTTGCATTAAGTCAGGAAGAGTTGCTTTGGCTGAAACCCGGAATGAAAACTCTTCAGTTTGCTTCGTCAGGATTTGATGCATCGTGTTATGATATATTTAATACTCTATTGAGTAAAGGTTGTCTTGTGCTTTGTAACAAAGAAGACATACTCTCGGCGGATAAATTTCAGGATCTGATCAATAAACACGGAGTTGAATTAGCAACACTTCCGTCATCGTTTCAACAGACGATAAGAGATACAATCGGAGAAATGCCATCTATAAAAACTATAGTCTCAGCAGGCGAAGCGCTTAATATAGAAACCGCTGAAACATTTAAATCAAATGGTATCAGAGTCGTAAATGCATACGGACCAACAGAGACAACTGTATGCGCAACACTTACGGATGATCCGGTCAAAGAACACAATGTTGTAACTATTGGTAAACCAAATCCAAATCAGCAGATCTATATTGTTGATAAAAATATGAATATATGTCCGGTTGGAGTGCCGGGTGAAATATGTGTGGCGGGTATTCAAGTTGCAAGAGGTTATTTAAACCGCCCTGAACTTTCATCTGAGAAATTTATACAGAATCCTTTCAACAAAGATAACTCTCCGAAATTATACAGGACGGGTGATCTTGGTAAATGGCATTCTGACGGAAACATTGAATATCTGGGAAGGATTGATGACCAGATAAAATTAAGAGGTTACAGAATTGAACTTGGAGAGATAGAAAATGTATTGCAGCAAAGCGAATATGTGAGGCAGGCAGTAGTTATGGTAAAGGCTGATGAGATCGGAAATAAGAGACTCGCCGGCTACATTGTTCCGGAAGGTGAATTTTATAAAGATGAGATATTAAATTACATTAAGAAAAAATTACCGGAATATATGATCCCGGCGCTATGGGTAGAGATGGAAAGCTTGCCGGTTACTCCAAGCGGTAAGATCAACCGGAAAGCTTTGCCGGAACCGGAAGCCGGAAGTGTCAGCGCTGAATATGCTGCACCGCGAAATGAAACTGAAATAGCATTGAGCGCAATCTGGAAAGAACTTCTTCACGCCGAGCAGGTAGGCATTCACGATAATTTCTTTGATCTCGGCGGGGATTCGATCATTACCATACAAGTACAAAGCAGAGCAAGACGTCTTGGCTATGAACTTAAACCAAATGACATTTTCATTCATCAGACAATAAGCAGTTTGTCTGCAGCTCTTGCCGAGAGAACAGAAACCGCAGTCACAGGCGAGCAGGGAATCCTCAGCGGCAAGTGCGGACTTCTGCCTATTCAGCAATGGTATTTTGAAGGAGTCACATCTGATGTTTCGCATTTCAATCAGAGTGTTTTATTATCGATTGATAAGTCAGTTACTCAGGAAGTATTGGATAAGGCTGTTAATAAACTTACCGTTCAGCATGACGCTCTGAGATTTATATATCATGTTAATGTAGAAAATAACATAGGCTGGGAACAGGAATATGGATTCAATACAGGAAAACTAATTAACATTGATCTTCAGAACATTAGTAAAGAAGATCTTGGTAAAGAGATCAATGAGCACTCGGATAAAATTCAGAGA
>JBATAS010000377.1:0-14398 GCA_049661965.1 Ferruginibacter sp.
GGCTGATGCTCCCGATTTTTTCAACAACTCGGGCTGGGTAACATCGCCCTCTGTTTTTTGCAGATGCAGGTAAGCCAGCAACAGTTCCATTTGCTTGGGCGCTCGGCTCCAATTGTTTAACAATTCACTCAGTTTCTCTTCATTGCCATATTCGGGATTTAGAATAACATAGTTTTCTTTTTTAACCTTGTACTGCTCATCCATGGCTTCCCAAACAAAACAGACCTTTTTGTCTATTAGCTTTTTTATGAGTGGATAAACGTGTGTTATGTCCAGTATCTGCTGTACTTCGGTAAGTCGTAATTCCTTTTTAAGGAGTAAAGCTTCGGCAACTAAGAATTCTTCATCGTTCAAATGGGTAAAGTCTTCGCCAATTTCTTCGTTGTAGATTAAAATGGTTTCGCTGCTGAGTTTAAAATGTGTTGGCAGGGCTGCGGCCATTACCTCGCCTTCGCTGCACATATAATATTGGCTTAGCCAGTTCCAGAGTTGCAATTGTTGCGGATAAATAATGGGCTCATCATCCAGTACATTTAATATGGGTTTGGTTGGGTATTCAGGTTCTTTATCAAAAACCGATTTGATGATGCCTGCGTATTTCTTTTGTTTGCCAAATACAACTTCTACCCTGCAGCCGGGATTGGCTCTTTCAACAAATTGAGAAGGTATAGCATAAGTATAAGTTGTAGGCAGCGACAAAGGCAAAATAATCTCGGCCCAAAAGCCAGACGATTCTTCTGCAAATAATATTTCGTTTCCTTTGTTCATCTGTTGCTCCTAAAGTTAATCCAGTCTGGGTTTATTTCTACGCTGATTTTATCCAGCTTGCTTTATACCTTATCAATGCGGCTTCCATGGCTTTGTACACTTTCTCCTTAAGCATATCAACATCATCAAGCGTTAATCCTTCAACAGGTATTTCCTCCAGGAATATAGTCCTCGATTTGCCGGGCGTTAAAGAAAAGATAGATTCGTAATGCAAACGATCGTAGGTATCCATAAAAAGCATAGGCTTAATGGGTGTTTCGGTTTCAATAGCAATTTTAAAAGCACCATCGTAAAAGCTCTTTAAAGGCTGATGTGTCATATTGAATGTTCCTTCAGGTGCAATCACTACCGAAATCCCTTTTTGTAAAACCGATTTTAACTGTGCTACGCTTTTCGCTCTTTTTTCAGCATCGCCTCTTTCTACCAGCACAGCAGCACTACGGTATATAAAACCAAAGATTGGAATTTTTGCCATCTCCGCTTTACCTAAAACCCTGAAATGCTGGTTTTGAACAGAACGGAGTATTACCGGGATATCAATATAAGAGATATGATTAAATACAAAAACATAGGGTTGAGCCATATTATGCGGTGATTCAAATATATTTTTGTGATACATGCCCAGCATCAAAAGCACAAATCTTGCCCAGAGTTTACAAAGCTTGTAAATAAAGTTTCCTCCTTTTATCTTGCCAAAAAACGAAGCGATTACAATAAATGGTAAAATAAGGAACATAAATGAAAGGAAAATGGCAAATGCATATATAGTATACAGGATGCCAATAAACTTGCGGAGTAATCTCATAGCTAAGTACAAATATAAGTATATGTGTTTATAGCTATTCCTTTGGTATTATAAATGCCAAAGGAATAGCTAAAAGTTCAAAACCTTCTACCTGCCTGCCTACCAGCAGGCAGGTAGAAGCGGATACCCCGCTGAAGGTCTGTGCCTGGGTTTGCGGCGGAGTAGCAGCGTATAGTGGGACCAAGGCCGGTATTTGTTCACATTTGCCGTTCAAATGTTTAAAACCAGCCCTTAAATGCCTTAAATGGGTAATATTTGCCAAATACGTAGAATAAACTTAGAAAAAGGGTTCTTCAATACGATATAAACCCTTACCTTTGCCGTCCTAAATTTGGGAATATTATGTTAGCAGTAGTAAAAATAGCAGGCCAGCAATTTAAAGTAAAAGCAGGCGATAGCTTATACGTACCTCACCTTGAGGGAAAGACCGGCGATTCAGTAGAATTTGCTGAAGTATTGATGACCGATAACGACGGAAACGTTGCTATAGGATCGGATGTAAAAGCAGTTGTAAAAGCAGAAATACTAAGTGACCTTGTACAAGGTGATAAAGTGATTGCTTTTAAGATGAAAAGAAGGAAAGGTTTCCGTAAAAAACACGGACATCGTACCCACTACACACACATTAAAGTAACTGCAATTGCTTAATTAAAAAAGTTAAAGGTTAATAGTTAAAAGTTATGGTGGTTTATAACACTGCATAACGCAAAACTAAAAACACAAAACACAAAATTTATAAAACATGGCACATAAAAAAGGTGAAGGCTCGGTAAAGAACGGCCGGGATTCGCAAAGCAAAAGATTAGGTGTAAAAATTTTCGGTGGGCAACCTGTCATTGCCGGAAATATTATTATCCGCCAGCGGGGAACAACTTATCATCCTGGAAAAAATGTTGGAGTTGGAAGAGACTTTACCATTTTTGCAATGACTGATGGTGTGGTTGAATTCAAAAAAACAAGAGGCGATAAGACAGTTGTATCAATTACAGCCGTTGAAGCCAGCGCATAATTTTTTAATATTTTTTTTGGTAGTATAGAAAATATTTTTATTTTTAAGTATTATTTACTAACCAATTAAATTTTAAAAAATGGCAACAAAGAAAAAAGCTGCTAAAAAAGCTGCTCCAAAAAAAGCCGCTGCTAAAAAAGCTGCTCCAAAAAAGAAAGCTGCTCCTAAGAAGAAAGCTGCAAAAAAAGCTGCTCCTAAAAAGAAAGCTGCTCCTAAAAAGAAAGCTGCTCCTAAGAAGAAGGCTGCTGCAAAGAAGAAGTAATCTTCGAATTTTAGCAACGCTAAATAACATTCAAGTCCCGATATTAATCGGGACTTTTTTATTATTGAAACCCTTTACTGTAACGGCTTTCAATGAAAAGAGGTTTTGGCAAAACATCTCTGCCTTCTTCCCGGTTAATTTATCTGTCAGTATTTATTTTATTAACCTGTAAGAAGATTTTGAAATAATATTTTCCGGAGAAATATTATTCTTCCAGCTGTTTAGCATTTCAGCATGATGCGTAAATCTTCCTCAAAAAAAATTCTCTTTTATAAAAAAACTGATGCGATATTTTGTTTTTTAAACAATGACTCACCGGATGTTTTTTATAATTCTTACATTTACCGGAACAATTTCAAAAAATGGATAATTACCAGATTGCGGACATTTTCAGCCTTTTGAGCAAGTTAATGGACATTAACCAGGAAAATAATTTTAAGGCAAAATCCTATGCTTCGACAGCATTTAATATTGAAAAACTGCCCATGCAATTAAGTAATACTCCCAAAGAAAAAATTCAGGAGATAAAAGGAATCGGTGAATCATCGGCAAAAAAAATTATTGAAATTTTAGAAACAGGTGAGCTTGCTGCTTTACAGGAGTTGATTGAAAAAACACCAAAGGGTGTTATAGAAATGCTGAACCTGAAAGGTATTGGCCCTAAAAAAATTTCAACCATATGGAAAGAGATGGAAATTGAAAGTATTGGTGAACTTTTATACGCCTGCCAGGAAAACAGGTTGAAATTATACAAGGGATTTGGAGAAAAAACACAGCAAAATGTTATTGAAACGATTGAGTTTTATTTAAGCAACCAGGGCAGTTATTTATATCCGCAGGTAGAAGCTGTTGAGCCGCAAATAACAGCTTACTTACAAAAGCTTTTTTTACCCGAAAATGTAGCTATTACCGGTGAATTTAAAAGACAAATGGAATATGTTAATGAACTGGAATATGTAATCAACAGCTCGAATGAAATGATTAAGCCTAAATTTCAGTCGGCCAACCCACCGGAGTTACTGGAAGAAACCCCGAATAGTTTACTTTATAAACTGCTGAATGGCTTAAAACTCAGGCTATACACAGGAACAGCTGATTTTAATGAACATCTTTTCGCTACGAGCGGCAGTGAAGAGTTTAACGTGGCTTTTAAGGCTGTATGCCCAAATCCTGATTATTTATCTGTTACAAGCAGAGATGACAACGCAATCTTTAAACAGGCAGGTATTAATTATATACCACCGTGTTTACGGGAAACAGCAAAAATTATTGAAAGGGCAAAATCATCCCCCCTTCCGCAACTGATACAACCCGACGATATTAAGGGCATCATACACAGCCATAGCAACTGGAGTGATGGCAGTAATACACTGGAGGAAATGGCTAATGCCGCCAAAGAGCAGGGTTTTGAATACCTGGTAATAAGCGACCATAGTAAAAGTGCTTTTTATGCACAGGGTTTATATGAAGAAAAAATAAGTGCCCAGCATCAGTTAGTTGAAGAACTGAATAATAAAATAACCGGCTTTAAGATTTTTAAAAGCATTGAAAGCGATATTTTATATGATGGCAACCTTGATTATTCAAATACGGTACTGGCAACCTTTGATATGGTGATAGCATCGGTACATAGTATTTTAAAAATGACAGAAGAAAAAGCCATGCAGCGATTAATTACGGCTATAGAAAACCCGTACACAACAATACTTGGACATATGACCGGCAGATTATTGCTGAGCCGTAAAGGTTATCCGGTTGATCACAAAAAAATTATTGATGCCTGTGCTGCCAACAATGTGGTTATAGAACTGAATGCCCACCCAAGCCGCCTTGATATTGACTGGCGGCATATTGATTATGCTTTGGAAAAAAATGTGATAATATCCATTGATCCTGATGCACACAGCATTGAAGGATATAAAGATATCCGGTACGGCGTATTAGCCGCTCAAAAAGCTATGGTAAGCAAAGAACAAAATTTAAGCAGCATGGGATTAAGTGAGTTTGAAGCATTTATACAAAACAGAAAAAAATTAAAGGGCATAGCAAAATAAATCAGCTATAAACAGGCAGTTCCACAAAGAATGTTGTACCTGCACCCGCTATCGTTTCAAACCATATTTTTCCCTTGGCCTGTTCTACAATACTTTTGCTCATGGCCAGTCCTAAGCCGGTACCGGAAGTTTTGGTAGTAAAATTGGGTATAAAAATTTTCGATTGCAGTTCTTCTGATATACCATTGCCGTTATCCTGTACCATTATCAATACAGTATTATCCGTAACACTTTCATCAATAATTATCCGGGCATTACGCTCTGCAGGAATAGCCTGCATAGCATTTAAAATAAGATTGGTAAACAACCTGTTGATATGCGTACGATCGGCATTAACCAACACCTGATGCTGTACAGGGTTCCAGATTATCTGAATCCTGTCGTTGATTGCATGCAACTGGGTTACCAGCCTGATGGTCTCATTCAGGTCAAAAATTTCATTTTTGGAATTACTGATATTGGCAAACTGGCTGAACTCACCGGCAATATGATTAAGGTGTTCAATCTGCTCAACCAGTGTTTTAGCCACATTTGCAGTGAGCTCTTCTACATTATCCGATTTACTGGCAATAGATTTCTGCAGGTATTGCAGACTAAGTTTCATTGGCGTAAGCGGGTTTTTAATTTCATGTGCCACCTGTCTTGCCATTTCACGCCATGCTCCTTCCCTTTCGCTCTTTGCAAGCGCTACAGCACTTTCATCCAGTTTTGCTACCATCTTATTATATTCGGTAACCAGCCCGCCTATCTCATCATCCCTTTTCCAATCAATGGCTTCGTTTAACTGGCCCAGGTTTACGGCTTTCATTTTTTCGCTGATGAAAGAGAATGACCTGGTGATGCGGTTTGTTATGAAGAGAGCAATGATACCTGCAATTAAAAATATAAATGCATTCAGGTTGATGATCGTTACCAGGAAATTTGCAATCTCTTCCTGCAATTTACTTTGACTGGTAAAATAAGGAATGTTTAAATAAGCATATTCCCTGCCGGTTGCATCAATTACCGGTACATAGTTACTTACAAAGTTAAGTTTACCTATTTTTTCTTCTTTAAAATATTGTACTTCTTTTTTTCGGTTAAGATGAAAATAGGCAACAGGATTCATCTTGGTACTGATAATACCCTTGTTATACGGCAGCGGCAATGAAGATACCTGCAAATTACCATCCAGGTCGTACAGGTTAACATCAACAGCATGTATTTCTGATATCTTATCAATAACTTTTTCTAAATTTTCCCGATAGGCATTATCATATATTTTTGAAACATCATCAAAAATAGCCAGTTCAGATAATGAAACCCTCACTTCATTTTCCATTACATGAATAACCCGGCTCAGTTTTTCTCGGTTACTGTTTTCGTAGCGGTTGATAAAAAATAAAATGGTTGCTATACCTATTACCAGGAACGAAAGGACACTGATAAAAATCACCGTTCCGTGAATTTGATTACGGATGCTTAACTGCCAGTAATATTTTATACGGTCTTTTCTAAACCTTGCCCTGATGCTTATGTTGAGCAGCCAGAAGATACCGGTAACCAGCAAAAAGGCACAAAACAGGTAAGAGAACAGGGTAATGGATTCAATAAAAAAATTATTCTCTTTGGCAATGATCACCACTTTTTGCGGCCCCGCTTTATACCACAATTCATCGTAACCGTTCTTTTTAGCACTTACAAACTCTGCTTTGGGAACCTGTTGTGCAGTAAGCCTGGTTGGAAATGCATAATCGTTATGACTGTTTACCAGTTGCAGGTTATCATACACTGCAAAGGCATATACCGACGAATACTCAATTGCATTGTTCTTACCCTTCGAAAACAATTCAAGATTTAACGCATCAGTCTTATACTTTTTAGGATTGGCTAAAACAAAAACATAACCTAATGTATCACCATCAAAATCGGTTATTGTTTTACGGCTTATATAACTAAACCTGTCATAAGATTCATCAAAATAAAACAGGTCGGGAATATTGGTAGGTTTAGATTGTGTTTTTAATACCGTATTCAATTCATTAAATCCTGCATCTTCTTTATTGAACAACGGCATTTCATACTTATCAAAAGTAAAAACAGTGGTTTCATACTTATTGGTATATCCCGAAAAATTCCCGTTTACCAGGCTGTCTTTAAAAAACTGATTTGAGTTGAGTGTTTGAAATCTGTAAAAATTTGCCGCCAGGTATTCATCCCTGAATTCGGTAAGTAAAGTATTTAGTAAGGTTTCATTTGCAGGATCTGATTTGGTGGCCAATGTTTCGGCATAATGTTCCCGGTTTCTCAATTCCTTTTTATTATTCTCCAAAACAATTATTCCGGTTATGGTTAATGAAAAATAAAACAGCCAGAAAATAAGTTTAGAAGAACTGATTTTTTTTACCGACAAAGTAAAATTACCACGGTTCAATAAAAAAAGGTAAACAATTAACCAGACCAGGATCAATATTTCGAAGCCCGCATTTGCTATGCTGAGCTGAAAGCTGAGATAGGCCAGGCCGCCTATTGCAATAAACAGGTAAAGCCCCATAAAGTTCGTGGGAAACAAAGGCCGGATAAGAAAAATCAATGCCTGGCTTAATAAAAAATATCCAATGGCAATACAGCATAAAACAATAAACCCTGTTACACTGTACATATTTAAGGTGAAGAAATTAATTACATCAAAGGATATTTGAGAATCGGCTACCATGCTGCGTATAATTTGCCCTGCTGTAAAAGTTGCAGCCAGCAGCACAATACAAACAATCACCAGTATCAACCATCTGAACCGGGTTCTATATCTTACCAGGGATGTTTTTCGTTCATTCATCTGGCTGTATATGAACAATACGATCCAGGTAAATAATACCGAATTGATAAACAGGTCGCCAAGCGAACGCAGCACAAAATTTGAGCCGTAAACAGTAGGATCAAATAATTCAAATTGCCGGAAGTTTAATGGAATGGGATAATAATAACTGATAAGCCTGAGTACAAATACCAATGGAATTAAAAAGGCCAGGGCTTTTATAAGCCTGTATTTTACAGCAATCCTGGTTGCCAGTAAATGAATGAAACTTAAAATAAGTATGGCAGCCAGAATACGAAACCAAACAGCAACCGGATTGTTTTTAGGAACGATTGTACCTGCTTTTTCGGTCAGGTAAAATAAATCTTTTCCGCTCAGCGATTTTACAACAGTATTTGTTTGCCCTTCGGCAATATCGTATTTGCGCTCTATCTCTATCCCGGCAGCAAAGCTGTTCTGCAGGTGTTCATTGGTAACAAAATAATTCCATTTTACCGGAATTAAAGCCACCGTAATACTGTTTGTTGCAACGACTTTACGCCAGACGTAATACCCGTTTTCAAGCTCAATAAAGCCTTCGCCGCCGGGGAGCAACAGCAATTCATCAGTTGGCAAAACAGTTTGCGTATTCCAGAAGATCAGTTGCCGGTTTCCAATATCATTTACAAAATACCTGTACAGGAAATACTTTTTTTCAGCTAACTCCAGTAACAGTCCTTCATCAAAACTGTTATTGTTTATTTTTTTAATTATGCCGGTATCCTTCAGCAGTTTTTCAAAATCTTTTTCCTGCTGCTGCACATAATTTTCAATATTATCCTTTACTGCATCTACAGAAGCATTACCCGACCAGTAATTATCTATAATAAAAGAGAACGTAATAAGCCAGGCCGCAATTATCAGCAGATAACTGTTTTTAAAAAATATACGTTTATAAACGGGGGTGTTTTGCAATTACTATATAGATTGTTTAGGTCTTTTTTATCCGGTTCCAGATGCTGTCCATTTCATTCAGACTTAAATCATGCAGGTATTTCCCTTCTTTTAAAGCTTCGGTCTCCATACGGGTAAACCTGTTTATGAATTTTTTATTCGTCCGCTCCAGTGCATTTTCAGCATCTACCCGCAAAAACCTTGCAAAGTTTACCAAAGAGAAGAAAACATCCCCCAATTCATCCTCCATTTTGTTAATATCCCCTGATTCTATAGCTTCAAACAACTCTTTTTTCTCTTCCTCTACTTTCTCCCAAACCTGTTCTTTAGTATCCCATTCAAAACCTACCTGTTTGGCCTTTTCCTGCAGGCGCATAGCTTTAACCATTGAGGGCAGGGCTTTTGGAACTCCGCTTAAGATAGAAGTCTTTCCTTCCTTCAGTTTCAGTTTCTCCCAGTTCTTTTTTACATCCTCTTCATCATTAACGTGGGTATCACTATATATATGTGGATGCCGGTGTATTAATTTATCGCACACTCCGTTTATCACTTCATCAAGCGCAAATTGGTTTTGCTCAGCACCTATTTTGGCATAAAAAACAAGATGCAGCATAATATCTCCCAGTTCTTCTTTAATACCTTGCCAGTCGCTGTCTGTTATGGCATCAGCCAGTTCATAGGTTTCTTCAATAGTTAACTGGCGAAGGGTATGGATGGTTTGCTTTTTATCCCAGGGACATTTTTCACGCAGTTCATCCATTATTTTTACCAGCCTGTTAAAGGCAATTCCATTATCCAAAGACATATTTTTTAGAGTTTATAAAGCGAGTAAAAAATAAAGATCAAAAACAAAAACGAAATTGTAAAGACCAGCAGCAGGCATAACAGAAAAAATTTAAAGATCGTTTTTGCCCTTCGTTGCTGGTAAAACTTACGCATGGCTTTATACAGGTAAAAGAATATGCCCAGAACGGATAGCCCTACTATATAATTTATAACAGACCAGTTTAATTCTTTATTGAGCTTGTTAAGTGCAAAAATGAACAGCATGGTTATAAAACTGAAAATGTAAAAATGAATGCTGAAAATGCTGTGATTAACATAATAGTATTCTTTCCTGCGGATGTAAAGTAATTTCAGAATAAAAGCAAAGAGTGGCAATAAAACAAATAACATCTGTGGCAAACTGTGAAACAGGATATTGGCGTAATCTTTTACTGCTTTTCCGCCTTCATTATGGTATTTTTCATTCAGTTCAATTTCTTTATATACTAATTGTCTTTTAAACCAGCCATGATTTATTATTCCAGAATGAAGTGCAGAGTCATAGGCTGCCTTGGTTTTGTACTCAGTATTGGTGAAACGTATCCCTCCTTTTATAACGGTACTGTCGAAGTAACGTTTAAATTCCTCCCTGCTCATAGGTACCGAATCATGGCCATCCTCCTTATTTACATTTTCTGTATAGATATTAAATGCAAGCGAATCCAACGCTTCAACTTCTGCAAATGTTTTATCATTCAATTTAATATCACTTACAATTGAATTATCTACTTTCATAAATGAAAAAAATATAAGGAAGAAGAAAGCTGATGTAAACACATACATCCGCACCGGGTTTACATAACTGGCCCTGCGGCCAATCATATACTCTTTTGAAAGAAAGCCCGGCCTGGCAAATAAATATTTTAAAGTGCTGAAAAACTTACCGTCGAAATGAGTAATATCTTTAAAAAAATGAGAAATCAGGTGCCAGACTGTTTCCTTGGTTTCAATATTTTCCTGCCCGCAGTTTTGACAATACCTGCCCTGAACTTCTGCATTACAGTTAAGGCAGTTTTTTTCGGCCCTTTCTTTAAGATGGCTCATAACGTTAATTTTGTTAAAAATAATAAAGTTTAACGGCCTGTACGTTTAAAGCATAAATTACGTTAATAAAAAGATAGTTTAAATTTGCTCCAGAAAAAACAAAAGATGATTAAAAAAACAGTTGTAGCATGCATAGCCCTTATAACAGGCTTTACCTCCAGTGCCCAGTACTACTACACCGATATTATCAGTAACAAACAGGTAATGGCAGAAATGGCCATATTGAAAGAAAAGAAAATAAAAGGTGTGAAGGTCATTTCCCTTGAAGCAAACGGCGAAGAAAGTGAGGGATTTACCTGTCAGAAAAAAATAAACAGAGATTTTACGGAGGTAGAGATCTATACCTCAACCGATGAATCGTACCCCAATACTTTTATTTCTTATTTCGATAAATCGGGGCTGTTGCAAAAAACAGTTGATTCGTCGGAGGCCGGCGCCACAACGGCTATGTATACTTATAATAGCGAAGGCAGATTGATTTCCATGCATTCATCCAAAAGTTTTGCTACTGATGATGACGCTGGCGTTGTTACCGAACAGCATCTGTACAAATACAATGCTGCCGGCATACTGCAGCAGATGCAGCTGGTTAAAAACAATGTTGATACAACACTGTATATTTTTGAAGCCGACGAAAGCGGCAATGTCATTATAGAAAAGAATGCAAAAACATCTGAAGTTTATTACTATTACTACGATGCCAATAACCGTATGGAAGAAATTGTTCACCGCTACAGCTATCAAAAAAACCTGTTTACAGAATCTTCCTTTGAATATGATAACACCGGACAAATCACAAAAATGGTAACATCCGAAAAAGAGGGAGCCTATTATTTTACCTGGCGTTATAATTATGAAGACGGACTTCGTACAACTGAACGTTGTTACTCAAAAGAAGGCCGTATGTTGGGATCGGTGGAATATTTATACAAGAAATAATGAGGAACATACAAAACTAAAAAAGCGACAATTAATTGTCGCTTTTTTTTTGTACTCGGGATGGGAGTTGAACCCACACTTGCATTACTGCAAACAGGATTTTAAGTCCTGCGTGTCTACCAATTCCACCACCCGAGTGAGTGGTGGTGAAAAAAAAATCCCGGATAGCGGGATTTTTTTTTAGAGCGGAAGACCGGGCTCGAACCGGCCACCCCGACCTTGGCAAGGTCGTGCTCTACCAAATGAGCTACTTCCGCATTAATGATAAGAACTCTGCTTATTTTCGGAGTGCAAAAATAAGCGTTACCGTTTTACTATAAAAATTTTATTTGTAAGTAGGATTGTACAATGTATTTGAAGGCACTTCTACCTTAGGCTTGCCCTTATACCGGTGAGTGTATAAATTATAACATCCGCCCAAAACAAAAGCCAACACTAAAAATACCTGGCAAAACCAGATAAAACGTGATGTTGATACCCAGTTGTGCGTAAAATCCTTGTGTTTGTTGTCTATAACTTCCTGATTCATATTATTATAGTTTGCAGTGCAAAAATAAGGTCTGAAAGCCACAAAAAAATTATTTAGGCAAATTAATTTCTGAAAACGTTTTTTTCTTTCTTATAAAATATGCCCATACTACCGACCCATTGTACCATCCACTAAGTTCTCCGCCCTTTTTTACCGGAAAAACAGATTGCTTTTTATTTGAAAATAACCAGCCTGCAAAATGTATATGCGCTTTACATATGGCAATAAAATACCCGCTGTCTCCACTAAGTAAACCACGCCACGCAGATAATGCATCCAGTTTCATACGGAAAGGTATCTTCCAGCATGCAGCTGCCCTCGGCAAATTTTTATAAAGCATGATAAGGTTGTTTCTGAAATTGAGATATGTTTTACGGCTGTTTCCTTTTGGTAAAGTTCCGCCGCCAACATGGTAGACCACCGAAGCCGGTTGTACATAAACCTTATACCCGGCTAACTGAAGCCTCCAGCAAAAATCAATTTCTTCCTGGTGTGCAAAAAAGAATTCATCAAGTCCGCCCAGTTCATGATAAACTGATGAGCGTACAAAAAAAGCTGCACCGCTGGCCCAAAAGCAAGGTTGCACATCATCATACTGGCCGGTATCTTTTTCACAATCATCAAAAACACGGCCCCGCATAAAAGGATAACCAAATTTATCCAGCCAGCCACCGCTTGCCCCGGCATATTCAAATTCATCTTTACAGTTGTAAGCTAATAATTTTGGCTGGCAGGCAGCAATCGTTATATCCGATTCTAAAATATCAATTACCGGACCTATCCAGTTGGGTGTAACTTCCACATCGCTATTTAACAACACATAATAATCAGCTTCAACCTGCTTCAACGCAGTGTTATAGCCTTTGGCAAAACCCAGGTTGCTGCCGTTCTGGATAATTGATACCTGCGGATAATTTTTCTGCAAAAAAGAAACAGAATCATCAGTTGAAGCATTATCTGCAACAATTATTTTTTTATTGGAATAAATTGTAGACAGCACTGATGGCAGAAATTTTTCTAAAAACCCCTTACCGTTCCAGTTTAAAATTACGATGGCTACTGATGGTGTTTGCATTTTTAATACCAGCTTTAGTTCCCTGATTATTCATCGTTGTGTCACAATCCTTTCATCGGCAAGGCTACTATTGAGCTGTACTTGTGTTTTCACAAACATACTATATTTCTTTATGAGCCATTGCAATGCATCTCAGTTATTCCTTATTTTTACTGCATGTTTAATTCTTTATTTAACTGGCGTAGCTTTCTGGCCATTGTTGCTATAGCTATTGTTACCGGCACTGTTTTTTATTCCAATCACCTGGGTAAAAAAATTGCTGCCGAAGAAAAGATAAAAATTGAACAGTGGGTTGATGCCTCAAAAGATATTGCCAATGCTAACAATACAGAACTGAACCTGGCCATACGGGTATTAACCGAAAACAGTAAGGATATTCCTATGATAACTGTTACAGAAACTGACAGCATCATGGATTACCGCAACCTTGACTCGTTGAAAATAATTGAAAACAAATCTTACCTGGCTGATAAACTTAAAGAATTCAAAAAATTAAATCAGCCTATCATTTGGCAAAACCCGCTTGATTCGCTGCAAACCAACCGTGTTTTTTATGGCGAATCGGTTTTATTAAAACAGGTAAAGTATTACCCTATTATTCAATTGGTGATTGTTGCTTTATTTATCATCATCACGTTAATCGCCATATCTACCCGTAACAAATCAACACAAAACCAGGTATGGGCCGGTATGGCAAAAGAAACGGCTCACCAGCTCGGCACACCTTTAACCTCATTACAGGGCTGGGTGGAAATGCTGAAAGAAATTCCCGGTATGGAAAAAATTGTACCGGAAATGAGTAAAGATGTTGATAGGCTAAAATTAGTGAGCGATCGTTTTGGAAAGATTGGCAGCACACCACAGCTTGAAGAGAATGATATAATTACCCAGGTTGAGAGTATGGTAAGCTATATTAAAAGAAGGTCTCCCGAAAGTGTAAGTTTGAGTATTGATACAAACGGAGAAACTGAAATAAAAGCCATGATTAACGGGCCGCTTTTTGACTGGGTAATTGAAAACTTATTAAAGAACGGTCTGGATGCTATGGAAGGGAAAGGAAATATTCTGGTGTCAATAAAAAATGAAACAGCGCAGGTTGTTGTAGATGTTACCGATTCGGGCAAAGGTATCAGCAAGCAAAATATTGCCAATGTTTTTAAACCGGGTTTTACCACAAAAAAACGTGGCTGGGGCTTGGGGTTAACTTTATGCAAACGTATTATTGAACAATATCATAAAGGCGAATTATTTGTAAAACATTCTGAACCCGGAAAGGGAACTACATTCAGAATTGTATTAAAGAAATAATCTGTTACATTTGCAAACTTAAAGCCCGCCTACCAATCCTGCCTGCCGGCAGG
>JBATAS010000378.1:0-4974 GCA_049661965.1 Ferruginibacter sp.
TCTTATGTGTGGGTCATGCTGAAGCAGCTAAATTTTTAACAGCCAATGAAATTGATGCAAAAATAAAAATTATCGACCTGAGTCAGGATTTCAGGCTGGGAGAAACAACCGGTAAAAGAAAATTCATTTATGGTTTACCTGAGTTAAATAGAACGCAGATAAAAAAAGCAAATAATATTGCAAACCCCGGTTGCTTTGCAACTGCTATTCAATTGGGTTTGTTGCCCTTGGTAAAAGCTGGTTTGCTTAAAGAAATTCATACAACAGGTATCACTGGCTCAACCGGCGCCGGACAGGGTATGAGTGAAACTTCTCATTTCAGCTGGCGTTCAAATAATGTGCAGGCTTATAAAACCTTGTCGCATCAGCATTTGGCAGAGATCAGTCAATCTTTTAAAAAGTTAAATCCGCTGGCAAATATTGATCTGAATTTTGTTCCCTGGCGGGGAGATTTTACAAGAGGCATTTTCATCAGTTCTCAATTTAAATGTGCTTTAAGTTTGATAGAAGTTTCTGTTTTATATAAAAAATTCTATGCCGGCCATCCATTTATTGTGATTAGCGAAGAACCTGTTTTTTTAAAGCAGGTGGTTAATACCAATAAATGTTTTATTCAACTGGAGAAAGTGGGCAGCAAACTCGTTGTTCATTCAGTGATCGATAATTTATTGAAAGGTGCAAGCGGACAGGCGGTACAGAATATGAACTTAATGTTCGGGCTGGAAGAAACTACCGGGCTGAAATTAAAAGCTAATTATTTTTAAATGAAACTATTTGATGTATATCCACTCAATGATATCTGCATAACCAAAGCAGCAGGTTCATACGTGTGGGATGATAAGGGAGAAAAATACCTGGACCTGTACGGAGGCCATGCCGTTATTTCCATCGGCCATACGCATCCACATTATGTAAAACGCATTGAAGAGCAATTACATAAAGTTGGGTTCTATTCTAATTCCATAAAAATTCCGTTACAGGTTGAACTGGCTGAAAAACTAGGTAAGGTTTCCGGTAAAAATGATTATCAACTTTTCTTGTGTAACTCGGGTGCCGAAGCCAACGAGAATGCCTTAAAGCTGGCTTCTTTTTATAATGGCCGGAAAAAGGTCATCGCTTTTAAGAAAGCTTTTCATGGCCGTACATCATTGGCGGTTGCTGCAACCGATAATCCAAATATTGTTGCTCCGGTTAATGAAACAGATAATATTATTTTTCTTCCTTTTAATGATGAAGCTGCGTTGGAAACTGCTTTTAAACAAAACGATATATCATCAGTAATTGTTGAAGGTATTCAAGGCATTGGAGGAATCAACATTGCATCGGCTTCATTTTTACAGAAGATCAGAAGCCTTTGCGATGAATACAACGCTGTTTTTATAGCCGACTCAGTACAGTGTGGTTATGGCCGTTCAGGTAAATTTTATTCGCATGATTTTGCCGGAGTAGATGCAGATATTTATAGCATGGCAAAAGGCATGGGTAATGGATTTCCTATTGGAGCAATTTCCATTTCTCCTAAGATACAACCGAAGCATTTCATGCTGGGTACAACTTTTGGCGGTAATCACCTGGCATGTGCAGCTGCACTGGCGGTACTTGAAGTAATTGAAAAACACGATTTAATGAATAACGCAGCAGCAGTTGGTAATTATTTAATGACAGAGCTAAGAAAGTTGACAAACATTATTGAAGTAAGAGGAAAAGGTTTAATGATAGGTATTCAATTGCCTGAGGAGTTGAGTATGGTAAAGAAAAATTTGTTAGTTAAACATAAAATTTTCACCGGAGAGGCAAAACCCAATGTTATCAGGCTGCTGCCGGCATTGAATATTACCAAAACCGAAGCTGATATTTTTTTACAGGCAATTAAAATCGAGTTAGGCTGATGAAAAATTTCATTTCTGTAAATGATGTTGATGATATTAATGCACTTGTTGAACAGGCATTAAAATTTAAAGCAGATCCTTTCTCTGCCAAAGCTTTGGGCGTTGGTAAAAGAATCGGGTTACTTTTTTTTAATCCTTCATTGCGTACCAGGTTGAGTACGCAAATAGCAGCCGCCAATCTTGGAATGGATGCCATTGTTTTCAATGTAGATAAGGAAGGATGGGCTTTAGAATTTGCAGAAGGAGCCATCATGAACGGAACAACCGTTGAGCATATTAAAGATGCTGCACCGGTACTGGGACAATATTTTGATATTTTATGTGTGCGTACATTTCCAGCTTTACAAAACAGGGAAGAAGATTATTCCGAGACAGTGATCAGTCAGTTTATAAAATATGCAGGTGTACCAATAGTAAGTTTGGAGAGTGCTACATTACACCCGTTGCAAAGTCTTACAGATGTAATTACCATTAAAGAAACTTACAAAGGCACAGCAAGACCTAAAGTTGTTTTATCATGGGCACCGCATGTAAAAGCCCTCCCACAGTGTGTTGCCAACTCTTTTGCACAATGGATAGGAGCCTGGGGCGAAGCTGAATTTGTAATAACACATCCAAAAGGATATGAACTTGATGAAGTATTTACTAAGAATGGAACAATCATACATGATCAGGACGAAGCGTTAAAAAATGCAGATTTTGTTTATGTAAAGAACTGGAGTGCTTATCAGGATTATGGAAAAATAATTTCAAGAGACGAAAGCCGGATGCTTACTAATAAAAAATTAGGAGTCACGAATAACGCAAAAGTTATGCATTGTCTTCCGGTGAGAAGAAATGTGGAGTTGAGCGATGAAATTCTGGACGGTGCAAACAGCCTTGTTACACAACAGGCAGGTAGCCGGGTGTGGGCAGCGCAGGCAGTTCTGCATGAAATCCTAAAAACTGTGTGATGGAAAAAGTATTTGTAATTAAGATTGGAGGAAATATTGTTGATGATGAAAAGGCTTTGCAATCTTTTCTACGAAACTTTGCTGCAGTGACCGGCAAAAAAATACTGGTGCACGGCGGCGGTAAAATAGCAACAACAATTGGCAAGCAACTTGGTATCGAACCAAACTATATTAACGGACGGCGGATAACTGATGAAGCAACAATAGATTTAGTGACGATGGTTTACGGCGGATTGATCAATAAAAAACTTGTTGCTTCCCTTCAGTCATTGAATTGCAATGCAATTGGGTTAACCGGAGCCGATGCAAATGTTATTCCTGCAACAAAAAGACCTGTAAAAGAAATTGATTATGGTTTTGTTGGGGATATTGACAGTTTTCAGTTGGCAGTTGACAGTTGGCAGTTGTTGCTGAATAATAATTTCGTTCCTGTAGTTGCGCCACTGACCCATGATGGTAAAGGGCAAATGCTGAATACAAATGCAGATACCATTGCATCAACATTGGCTGTGGCATTGTCAAAAGTATATAATGTGCGGCTGATTTACTGTTTTGAAAAAAAAGGTGTGCTGGAAAAGATAGAAGATGAAAATTCAGTTATCAACCTGATTAATAAAGAAAAGTACAGGCAGTTACTGGCTCATAAAAAACTGGCCGATGGAATTTTGCCAAAAATTGACAATGCATTTGAAGCTATTGATAATGGCGTAAAGGAGGTTTTGATTGGCGATGCCAATGACATCTTGCAAAACATAACTGAAAATGTAAAAGGAACTTTATTTAAATAATGAGTATTGATAAATTATATAGTGAAGCAGTTGACTTATTAAAACAATTGATAAGTACTCCATCTTTTTCAAAAGAAGAAGACAGGACTGCAGCTATTATTGAACAATTCTTTGCTCCAAAAAATATTCCTTCGAACCGGTTATTGAATAATGTATGGGTAACAAATAAGTATTTTGATGAAGCAAAGCCAACTATCCTGCTCAATTCACATCACGATACAGTAAAACCAAATCCTCAATACACAAAAGACCCTTTTGAAGCAATTGTTGAAAATGGGAAATTATATGGATTGGGAAGTAGCGATGCAGGCGGTTGTTTGGTTAGTTTGATTGCAGCATTCATTTACTTTTATGATAAGAAAAATTTAAAATACAATTTAATTATAGCGGCAACAGCCGAAGAAGAAATAAGTGGAGTAAACGGAATTGAAAAACTTTTGCCTTTATTACCAGAAATAGATTTTGCAATAGTTGGTGAACCAACTTTAACCAATTTGGCCATTGCAGAAAAAGGCTTGCTGGTACTCGATTGCATGGCAACCGGTAAAGCCGGCCATGCAGCCAGAGAAGAAGGAGAGAACGCCATTTATAAAGCCATACAGGATATTAACTGGTTTCAAAACTACCAGTTTTCGAAAATATCAGAAACACTCGGTCCGGTAAAAATGTCTGTAACATCTATTAATACAGAAAACAAAGCACACAATGTTGTGCCAGCTCAATGTAGTTTTATGGTTGATATAAGAGTTAATGATGAATACAGCCACCAGGAAATCTTAGAAACGATAAAACAACATGTTCAAGCTGAAGTAAGACCAAGGAGCACCCGTTTGCGGTCTTCTAAAATTGAAAAGGATCATCCGCTGGTAAAAGCCGGAGTTAAACTTGGTAAAAAGATGTATGGCTCGCCAACAACATCCGATGCCGCATTGATCAATGCACCTGTTTTAAAATGCGGCCCCGGCGACAGTGCCCGTAGCCATACTGCCGATGAATTTATCTATCTTAAAGAAATTGAGGAAGGTATTTTAACTTACATAAAATTGATTGAACAAATAGCCTGATAATTCATAACTTATAATTCATAACTCAATATGAAGCTTTGGCAAAAAGATAAAACCGCACTGGCAGAAGTAGAGAAATTTACGGTTGGCAACGATAGGGATTTAGATATTTATCTGGCTCCATTTGATGTATTGGGTTCATTGGCGCATATTAAAATGCTGGAATCTATTGGGCTGTTATCTGCCGAAGAGTTGAAATCATTGGAAGCTGCATTGAAAGAAATATACGCACAAACAAAAAGCAAAGATTTTAAATTATATGACGGCGTAGAAGATATTC
>JBATAS010000379.1:0-2993 GCA_049661965.1 Ferruginibacter sp.
GACCCCGCATTTGGCAGTGGCTATGCCGATGCCGAAATGAAAGTGTTCACGCCTGCTTATACCGATGCTTATTTTTTTACCGAAAAAGAATTATTTAATCAGCAACATTACCCTGATAACACGGCCTGGAAACTGGGTGCTGGCCCAAAGAATAAAAAAGATTTTTTTGAATTACCCATATTGAGGGTAGCGGCTTTGGAATTAGAAGTAAGAAAATTTTCGCCAAATGACGGCATATTGAAAGCAAAAGTTAACAAAGCTGTTAATTTTAGTTATACGTTTAATGATAAAACCGAAATAACAAAAGTTGAGTTAGGTACGGGTGCCCGAAAGAGATATACGGTAAAAGAGATTGAGTTTTCTTTTTCTGCTGGCGTATTAAGCTTTTCGTATAAGTTTGATGAAGAGAATGAATACCCGCTTACTGTACTGGTAAACGGCAAAGAGTTAATGTGGTACTATGTTGAAATAAACTGAGTTCTTGGCTGATGATATTAGCGAACAATCAAACAACTTACTGCATTTCGCCTGAAAACCGGTGATTACCATTTTTTAATATCTCCATCACTTTCTCAAAATCCGGTTCACACCAAATTACTTCCTCATCTTTTTTAAACCAGGTCATTTGTCGTTTGGCATATTGCCGAGTGTTGATTTTAATAATCTCTACAGCATCTTCCAACAGAAGGTCGCCAATAAGGTGGCCGAATAATTCACGATAACCTACAGTTTGCAAGGCGTGCAGTTTTTTATGTGGAACCAGGCTTTTAACTTCATTCAGCAGTCCGGCTTTCATCATGGCATCTACCCTGCCATTGATATTTTTATGTAGTTGCTCTTTAGGTAACTCAAGCCCAATTTTGATGATATTAAAATTACGCCGTTTTTTTTCCTGTGTTTGAAATTCGATGAGAGACTTCCCTGTTGAAAGTTTTACTTCCAAAGCTCTTAATAAACGATGTGGGTTTTTAATTTCAGCTTTGGCAAAATACAATGGGTCATTTTTTTTCACTTCTTTCTGCAACCATTCCAGTCCCTCCCATTCATAATCAGCATTTATTTTTTTCCTTATCTTTTCATCAATAACAGGTACTTCATCAATACCCTGGCAAAATGTTTTCACGTACAATCCGGTACCACCAACCATTACAGCCACATCGTTATCCTTGAATATTTCATTAACCTTGCCTAAAGCGAACTGTTCAAATACGGCAGTATTCATTTCTTCTTTGATGGAATGTGAGCTGATGAAATAATGCTCAACCTGTTTCAATTCTTCATCCGAAGGTTTGGCAACGCCAATATTCAGTTCTTTAAAACACTGGCGGCTATCGGCCGAAATTATTTTTGTGTTGAAATGAAGTGCTGTTTGTACAGCCAGGGAAGTTTTGCCAACCGCTGTAGGGCCAACTATTACAATGCAGGTTTTATTCATAAGATTGTTTAAGCTTGTAGAGAGCTCTTTGTAGTTATAAGCTAGAATTATGAGTTATGGATGAAGAAGAAGAATTTCTGATTTGGAGAAATTTATAACTTATCACTCATAATTTATAATTTCTAGAATCCATCATTTGCTTCATCTGTACCTGTATCCTCTTCGCCATCTGCTTCCACTTCATCACCTTCTGTGCCAAATCCATCAGCTAAGGCATCGGGTTTCAGGTCATATTTTTCTTCCATCTCTGCCAGGCGGCTGTCAACCAAACCTTTGGTACCATACTGCGAGGGAGCAATACCTTCGGTACGGATACAGGAAGGATATATAAGCTTGGCATTTTCTTCTTTATCAACGGTAATCAGCTCCACCATAAAATGCCAGTACTTATTAAAATCGTATTCGTAAATAAATTTCTGGTTGGGATTGCTGATCTCGGAGCCGATAACTGTTTCTTCCATGATCAACGGCTCGGCTTTATATTCCTTATCGTATTTCTCAATTGAAATTTCCCGGCCACGCAGCCAGTTATCGTTACTGCGATAAAAAGTTGCTTTATGCTTATTGTCAAATTCAAAGCATTTTAAAATGCAACTATGCAGGTCGAAAAAATTTTGTGTATGCCGGATTGCAATATCCCTGTACACACTGTCATCATCTTCCCAATATATTCTGAAACGTAAGATAGCCATGTGGTAAAATTAAGAATTATGAGCTAAGAATTATGAATTAGTATCAGAAATTCCTAATTCTTTTGCTTTTGCTAACATATATTGATACGCAGCTTCATATTCGTTAGGAATTACGCCATCCAATATAGCTTCACGTATTGCATTTTTCAAATCACCTACGGCACGTGAGGGTGATAAATTAAATGTCCGCATAATAATTTCTCCGGTTATTGGTGGTTGCCAGTTACGGATATGATCTTTTTCTTCCACCTCAGCACAACGCTGCTTCACCATTTCGAAATTTTCTAAAAACCGTTTTACTTTGGCTTTGTTTTTGGAAGTGATATCTGCAGCACACAAAGTCATCAGTGCATCAAAATCTTCTCCTGCATCAAATAACAACCTGCGTATGGCACTGTCGGTAATATTTTCTTTGGTAAGACTGATGGGCCTTAAATGCAGCTCTACCAACTTACGCACAAATTTCATTTTCTCGTTCTGCGGCAGTTTTAGTTTGGTGAATATCTTGGGCACCATTCTTCCCCCCACAACTTCATGACCATGAAAAGTCCAGCCATGGCCTTCTTCAAATCTTTTTGTTGCAGGCTTGGCAATATCATGTAATACCGCAGCCCAGCGTAACCATAGATCGTCGGTGTTTTTGGCAATATTATCTACCACCTGTATGGTGTGGTAAAAATTATCCTTGTGGCCATGCCCGTCAATATACTCAGCACCGGCAAGCTCAACCATCTGCGGAAAAATAATTTTAAGCAACCCGCTTTTGTACAACAGATCAAAACCTATGGATGGCTTTTCACTCATCAATATTTTATTCAGTTCATCTGTAATTCTTTCGCCGCTTACAATTTTTATACGTTCAGCAT
>JBATAS010000380.1:0-6156 GCA_049661965.1 Ferruginibacter sp.
GAGGCAACAATTTATTTGAGCAGGTTACAGTTCAGGCGCAGCCTGCTGTTTATGAAACAAAGCTAATATCGCACTATAACAATTGTGGGGTTTGCAAAGGAACACTTAAGATTATGGAAGTGCTTGATAAATAATTTCGCCCCAACTGATGCAGGTGTTTGGCTACCCAACTGACGCAGGTGTTTGGCGCAAGTGTCCCCAACTGGCGCAGATAGATTACTGGCGCAGATATGCAGGGCGGTTAAAGAGCGTTGGCGTATCTGTGCCCACTAATACTCTTACAAAATAAAACAACCAAGCCTTACATTTTAAAAAGCTTTTACATTGGCACAGATACGCAAACACACAAAAGCCATGCTGCATATCTACGCCATTTAAGAAACAGATAAATCAGCCCGCCTTGCTTTCCGGCAATTTTTTTTTAAATTTAATCGATTCAGTAAAAATTAATAGCGGTGACAGCTTGCAATATTCCTGTTCATGATGTCATCCAAAAAACACAAAAAAGATTAAATCATGCGCAAACTCACTGCTTCAGCTATCCTTTCAGTTTTCTGGCTTGTAATATTACTTACCGTGGGTTCCGTCTCTGTAGCTCAAAAAATTACCGACCCGGCCACTCTGCCTAAAAATACTTTTGAATGGAACCAGCAAGAACGTGAATTTGCTTTTTTACATTTTGATGAAGTTTTTAAGGCAAGGAAAGTGCCAAACGGTAGCAAAGTGCATACCCTTCCGCAAGGAAAACCTATTGCAGCATTTGGTAAAGGGGGCGACAAAGAAAAGCTGTTCAACGATTTTATCAGCAGCCAAAAAGTTGCAGGCCTTCTTATTCTGCAGGATGGAAAGATCCGGCTGGAACATTATGCGCTCGGTTATAGCGATACCGGCCGGTGGACATCACATTCTGTTGCAAAGTCGGTTACAAGCACCCTTGTGGGAGCGGCTATTAAAGATGGATATATCAAGTCTGTTGAGGATTATGTAACGGATTATCTCCCGGGTTTAAAAGGCAGCGCTTACGATAGTGTGAAGATTCGTCACCTGCTTACCATGACCTCGGGTGTAAAATGGAACGAGCATTACGATGACCCTGATAATGATCTTGTCGGTCTTGCTACAACACCCATTAAACCTGACATTAACCAAATTGTAAACTACATGAGGCAGTTGCCTGCCGAGGCCGAACCGGGTAAAAAATGGGTGTATAAAACCGGCGAAACCCATTTGATCGGTGTGCTGGTGAGCGCCGCCACCGGACAAACCTTATCTGCCTATCTTTCCAAAAAGATATGGGGCCCTTACGGTATGGAACAAGATGCCAGCTGGGTGTTAGGCCGCACCGATGAAGAACTGGCAGGCTGTTGCCTGCAGGCAAAGCTCCGTGATTATGCCCGGTTCGGACAATTTGTACTTGATGACGGACGCATTAATGGAGAATCCATTGTACCCGCCGGTTGGTTTAAGGAAGCTACGCATGCAGAAGTATCGCTTTGGCCCGGCGGTGGTTATGGATATCAATGGTGGATCTTTGGTGAAGGTACTTTCAGGGCATTGGGTATTTATGGACAAACGATTCATATAGATCCTGCAAGGCGCCTTGTGATAGTTATCAATAGCGCATGGCCCGAGGCTGAAAGTGACGAACGGCAGATGGCTGCCAGCAGTTTTCTGAATACCATTGCCAAAGATATTGACAAAGAGAAAACAAAACCGGCTGACCAATAAGCAGCAGGTTTAATTCAATACGGCTTAGCAATGCAGCGTTGCATATCTGCTCCAGTTGAATTTATTCATCCGGATTCGGCCCGTTAACAAATTCCCCTGAATTATTGATCTAAACTTTCGAAAAATGCTTCGTGAAATTTTTCCAGATTAATTTCAATTCAACCAGGCGGGTCTCAATCTTATCATTTATATCCGGCACAATTATATTTTTTTTTACAAAAACTGTGTCGCTGTTATTTTTGTACCAGGGTATATAATTTTCACTCATCATCCATTCCTTTATTTCTGCAATAAAAGGATTGGTATAATATTTACCGTGTGTTTCCACAGAAATAACTGCCGGCCTGCTTTTAAGATACTTTAAAACATACCACTCGCTTCCCTCTATATCAATACTCAGCAGGTCTATAGTGCCATCATCAATGTCTGAAAATATCATGCAAGGCACTTCAAAATTATCTTCCTCACAAATTTTATATTTATCATTTATAACTGCCGGGCTCCATTTTAATTCAGTAACAAAAGTGGATGCCGCAGCTCTGGATAATTTTATAGTGCCATTATTTTTCCAGGCTGCCACAGGAAATATTTTAATATTACATTCTTTAAAATAGTCTTTAATTTTTTCAACTATATCCATATCTGCTTCAACAAGCGTAGACCGCACTCCATCCTGAATAAAATCAAGAATATTAGAAGTCTCCGGCAGGTATACGCCCACTTCACATACATGGTGAAACCTCATGTTATGCTTTTTTACTTTTCGATATAATTTTTTTAGCGGCCTATTATTCATTTTAATTTTATATCAGGTAAAAGTATAAAAACGATTTAGAATTCACTAAAGTAAAAATTAATCGAGTTTAGCAAAAAAAAATAATTGCACTAACATTCAGCTGCAGGGGATGCATTTCAAATTGTCGCACTAAATATTTTACACAATCGCAGATCCATTAACACACAAAACTGTTTAAAAATAATTACTATCTTTAAAAGCAGTCAAAGGGAGTTGCCATTTTGTTATGTCTGGTTTTACTTCGGAAAAGTACCACAGGTTTTAACGCAACTGAATCATAAAGCAACATATCAGAATAACCATCTAAAATGTCACAATATGAAAAAAGTCATTCTTACATTTTCTCTTTTTATGGGATTAATGTTAGGTTGTAAAAATCTTGATCAAACTGAAGATAAACAACAAATTGAAAATGCTGTTAAAACACTAACAGAAGCATGGAGTAATGGTGACGCAGAAAAGTTTGCATCGCCATTTGCTGAAGATGCTGATTTTACTGTTTGGTTTGGTTTGAAGTTAAGCGGTAAAAAAGAAATAGCTTTTGGACATAATATTATTTTTAAGGAATTCTATGCAAATACCCGCTGGGATTTAAAGATTGACAAAATCAGGTTTGTTGACCAGGATGTTGCTTTAGTATACTGTTCTGGTGCCATTTTAAAAGAAGGCATGGAGAGTGCAACTGAGCCTGACGCTGTACCATTACTTATTTTTAATAAAAAAGATAATAACTGGAAAATTATCGCATTACAAAACACACCTTATGCTGTTAATGAATTTAGAGCAAATGGCGATTTAAAAAGAATGAAAAGAATTATCAGGGAGTATAAAGATTAAATAACTACCAGTAATTAAAAACTACCGCTATGAAAAAACACATTTGCATCCTGTACATCATCCTGTTTATTTCTTTTCCGGTATTTGCCCAGCACTCGGTAAAGGAGCATTACAAGGCAGCACAGAAATTTAAGAAAAGTGAGATGTATACATTGGCAGCCAGGGAAATGCTGGAGGTTAGTTTACTGGAGCCCAACAAGGTGGATCATCATATGGAGTTGGGAAGTATTTTGAGGTATGGCCATGCCTACAACCTGGCAGAGCAGGCTTACAGTAACGCAATAGCATTAGACCCACAAAATGCCGATGCCTATGCAGAGCGGGGCTATGTGCGTAACTGGTTACACCAATATACCAATGCGCTGCAAGACCTGGAAAAGGCAATGGAGCTGAAGCCGTATTATAAAACCTACAGCCATTTTCAAACTTACTATTTGCAGAAAGCCAGGGATGGCATTGCTGCACCAAAGCCATTAAACCGGTATGAACAGCTTGATCAATATTCGTCTATGTGTTTTGCCGCATTTCTGCAGGGCAAACTGCTGCCGCTAAGTGAAGCCGAATTGTATACGCTTGCCAACACATCGCACTACAATATTTACAACAGAAATGGAAAATCAGATCAGTGGACCAATTACGACCGCAGGAAAAAGTTTACCGCACAAGATGCAGAATACAATTACCTGGAAGCTGCCCCGGTAATCTTATACTTAGATAAAAAATTGGCAGGAAAGCCGCAGCAGGAACAGCGTGACAGTGTGTCCAGGTATGTTGCTAAAAAAGTGCGGCAGAATTTTTACACGGCGGCTATCCTCGTAAATCATTACCAGAACAAGGACATTAAAGTTATGGATATGTTACCCAGATTTATGCTGTCTGGCGATTGTCTTAACGCACTGGCCAGTGTAGCAGGCTCGGTAAAACCGCAAGGTGAAACGCCGGCACAGTACAGGGATTTCGTCTATAATGTTCCGGATAAATATCACCCCTGGGAAGATGACCCAAGACCAAAAATTGTTAAATTAAACCCACGCACAGCACCCGATGCTGGCTGTACGGTAAAAAAAGAATCGATAGGATTTGTATACGAAGTTGATTATTACGGCTTCGCCAGGGACAAATTATATGTGATGGATTTTAACTGTTCAAGTAATAAATTTCATGTACTAAAAATTTATGGCGAACCTGTTGGCAAATTAGACTTGCGCAAACCTACCCAATTTGAGTGGACGAGTATTCCAGATTTACGAGCCGGTTATAAAAACCTGGGAACCTTTAAGGGCAGTTATTCTATCTGTACTAAATGCGAAGGCAGAGGCCAGGAAGAATACCTGACGGGTGGCGGCAAAACATATACAACTGTGCACACCGATCATTTTAACCCCCAAAATAATGTTGTTAAAGAATCTGGCACCAGTGCAGTAAAGCGCCAATACCGGCAATGCGGCACCTGTGTGGGTAATGGATTTACCGTACAATTTTAGCAGGTAAATTAGCTTTACATTCTTAGCGGTTTTCAACAACCGGCAGCACCTGAAAAAAATAAATTCATAACAGTTCAAACTTAAGTTGTAACTGATAACAGCTTACCATGGTGTCTTTCTCATATCTTCACCAGTTAACCACACGATGCCAAGAAACGAAGCATATATTCTGTAATTTTGTTTTCCAAAATTCATCTTGTGCAAATTTGTGCATTTTATAAATGCTCAAATAGTACAGTATATCAAAATTAAAAAAGTATGTCAGAAGAAATGAAACCTTGTCCGCAATGCGAATCACAATTTGGTTATTCTATGGGAGGCGACCTTTATGCCTGTCCGGAATGTGGACATGAATGGACTTTGAGTGATTTAAAAGCAGCAGAAGCAGAATCGCTTGTAAAAGATTCAAACGGAAATATCCTGAGTAATGGAGATACGGTTATTGTAATTAAGAATTTACCTGTTAAAGGATCTCCCAAACCTGTAAAAGCAGGTACAAAAGTTAAAAATATAAGACTTACAGATGGAGACCATAATATTGACTGCAAGATTGATGGCTTTGGTTCAATGGCGCTTAAATCTGAATTTGTAAGAAAAGCATAAACCATCCGGCACTGGTATAAATTTACCGGCCTAAAACTGGCGCAGAAATTAACATTACACATCTATGTTTAAATTAAACCACCTAAAATACCCAACGGAGGGTATGCATAAAAAACATACAAGCCCTACCTTTCAAAAAAACGAAATACCATGAAATTATTACTCGCTATTTTATTGATGCCTTTTATGGTAACAGCACAGGTTAACAGTGTATTTGTAAGCAAATCGAAACTGAGCTATCCCCGGCTGGAGTATTGTGGCGACGGTCTTTTTGGATTTGAACAGGACGGAAAGATCGGGTATATGAATGCTGATCAGAAAGTAATCATTAAACCTACGCTCGACCTTAAACTTACTACAAGCGACAGGATTCCTGCATTTACAAATGGTTTTGCAGTAATAAAATTAAATGGCAAACAGGGCCTTATAGATAAAACAGGCAAACAGGTGGTGCCCTGCGAATACAATTCACTCATGTCCGAAAAGAGCAGTAAAACCCTGCTGAGGGTCAGCAAATACGAAAACTATAAAACAACTTACGGGGTTTTAACTACGCAAAACAAGCTGGTTATACCAATAGAATACGCCTCTATTATTATAGATGGCAACCTGGTTGCTGTAAAAAAGGATACTAAATGGGGATTAATGGATGCTGCAGGCAAAGAACTGATACCACCGACCTACAGTACTTTTCAACTATATGCAGAA
>JBATAS010000381.1:0-2261 GCA_049661965.1 Ferruginibacter sp.
TGTGGGAACATTTTGCTGAAATTTTTTACCGGGATGATTGCTCATTAAAACATCATCAAAACGGTAACGCTGGCCAAATTCGGTAAACCTTGCTTTTTTCAACAGCTTTTTAAGCACTTTAATCTGCTGACTTCTTGGATTACTTAGCGGAATATTCAGCGCCCTTGCAATAGACTTTGGAAGCTTAATATCAAATAATGGCATCTGCAGTTATAAAGGTTAAGCCGCAAATATAAACAAAAAGAACAGCTAAGCTCTGCCAATCCTCCTCAAAGCAAAGGGATGGTATGAGGTTTAACAAATAATGGCTAAATTCGTTACCTACTAAAAAATCAAAGTTATATGAAGAAGTTATTTATTATGGTTGTGTTTTCACTCAGCCTGTTTAAAGCACAAGCCGATGAAGGCATGTGGCTACCTATGTTGCTTGGTAAGCAAGTTTATGCCGATATGGTTAAAAAGGGCCTGAAACTTACGCCAGAGCAATTGTATTCTATAAACAAATCATCGCTTAAAGATGCTATTATCATTTTTGGCGGCGGTTGTACCGGCGAAATTGTAAGCAGCCAGGGATTGATATTTACCAATCACCATTGCGGTTATTCTGCAATATCTGGTGCCAGTACGGTTGAACATAATTATTTACGGGATGGTTTTTATGCCTACAATAAAGACCAGGAACTGCAAAGTAAAATAACGGTGCAGTTTTTAGACCGCATTGTAGATGTTACCAAAGAAGTGGAAGATGCCCTTAAAGGATTGAGTTATGAAGAACGGGTTAAAAAGATAAATGAAGTTTACAAATCAATAACGGATAAAGTGGCTGATAAAGAAAATGAACTTGCCGGAAGAGTGTACAGCATGTTCAAGGGAAACCAGCATATCATGTATGTGTACAAAACTTACCGTGATATCCGCTTGGTTGGTGCTCCTCCTGAAAGCGTTGGTAAATTTGGCGGCGATACTGATAACTGGGAGTGGCCACGTCATACCGGCGACTTTTCTGTTTTCCGTGTGTATACCAGCAAAGACGGTAAGCCAGTTGAATACAGCAAAGACAATGTGCCTTTGAAGCCAAAGCATTATCTGCCTGTAAGCATCAAAGGGTTTAAAGATGGTGATTACGCCATGATATACGGTTACCCCGGCGGCACCAACCGCTACGAAACCAGCTACGGTATTAAACTGAAAAACGAAGTTGAAAATCCGTCGTTGGTAGGCTTACGTGATATCCGTTTAAAGTATATGCATGAGCAAATGATAAAAGACCCGGCTGTAAAATTAAAACTGGCCGATAACTACGCAGGTGTTGCCAACTACTGGAAATTTTTTGATGGCGAAACTAAGCAGCTGATCAAATACAAAGTGTTTGACCAAAAACAGGCATACGAAAATAAATTTGCTGCCTGGGCAAAAGGAAAGTCAGAGTACGAAAATATTTTAACTGATTATGCAAAGAATTACACAAACTGGACACCCTATAGTAAACAGCGACAATATTTAAACGAAGGGATTTTTGGATCACCATTGGTGGGAGCAGCATCAAGATTGAGGACATTGGAAGATAAACTTATTGCCAGCAACACTTCGGCAGCTGACCTTAAAAAGGCTTTAACTGCTGCAACTGCAGTAAGAGATGATTTTAAAGAAGGTGAAGATCTGCCAAGTGATGAAAAAATACTGGCCACAACAGCCATGATGTTTTACAACGATGTTGATAAAAATCAACACCCGATTGGTTTTTACGAAGGCATTAAAGCTGCCTATGGCAACCTGAACGAAGAAGCTACTTTTAAAAAATGGGCACATGATGTTTTTACAAAAACAATGATGCTTGATGATACCAAGTGGAATGCTTTTGTTGCTGCTCCTACAGCAGTTGCGTTACAGGAAGACATGGCTTTTGCTTACGCATCAGCATTTTTAAAAAATTACCTGAGCAAATATTCAACGCTATATGCCGATTTTCGTAATAAGAATGACGAACTGGGCAGGTTGTATATGAAAGGAATAATGGAGATGAATCCAGAGGCGGTTAAAAAAATGTATCCCGATGCAAACTTCAGCATGCGGGTGAGTTACGGTAATGTAAAAAGCTACCGGCCACGTGATGGTGTATTTTACGATTATGTAACAACCAGCAAAGGTATTCTTGAAAAATATGTTGCCGGCGATTATGAGTTTGACTTACCAACCAAACAAATTGAATTGTTGAAGAAAAGAGATTTTGGACAGTACATTGATAAAAGCCGTAACGATCT
>JBATAS010000382.1:0-12094 GCA_049661965.1 Ferruginibacter sp.
TCGGCGTGGTGAAGGATTTTAATTTTGAATCGCTGCATACACCGGTATCTGCATTATTGATGACGATGACACCTGATTCTGTTTTCAGGAAAACAGAAAATATTGATTTTGCACTGCCGCCACAACCACGACTTTCGGTACGGATGAAAGCAGGTAATATTTCGGGCAATTTAAAAATATTAAAAGATGCATGGAAAGAAGTATCACCAAATACTGATTTCGCTTATGGTTTTTTAGATGAATCTATTGCAACACAATACACGGCAGAACAACGTACCAGTACCATTGTAAAGATTGCTTCGGGCCTTTCTGTATTTATTGCCTGTATGGGATTATTCGGGCTGGCAACACTTACTGTTTCCCGCCGCAAAAAAGAAATCGGCATACGAAAAGTATTGGGAGCCAATGTGAGCAGCATAGTGCAATTACTCTGCAGGGATTTTGCAAAACTTGTAATAGTTGCTGCTATCATAGCTTTTCCGCTGGCATGGTGGTTCATGCACGACTGGCTGAAGGATTTTGCATACAGGGTGGATATAGGCTGGTGGGTATTTGTAGCAGCAGGCTTTGTAGCATTATTGATAGCCATTATTACAGTGAGTTTCCAGGCAGTAAAAGCGGCGGTTGCAAACCCGGTGAAGTCACTCCGGACGGAGTGAGGGAATCCCGATATGGTTCGGGATGAAAAATTTACGTACAGCATGATGCGGCATTTTCTTTTACTCCTGCAAGTTCCCAACTGAATATGGGTTACCAGGTTAGCTGTATCATAACCGAACAGATACTGTATCAAAAGCGGACATATTCATCATGCCTGACTTTTTATCCTGTTGATAATCATTAATTTAGCTTGTGGCACAACTTTAATGGCTTACTATTGAGTTATATAAAGGTTATAGGGTCAGATATTCATTTTCTATTGGCAAAATAGACTACTTGTATACCTGAAAATTTGATAACAGAATAAAGTATTGCCATGATAAAAAATTATTTTATTGTTGCCTTCCGCAATTTCTGGCGAAACAAAGTTTTTTCGCTGATCAATATTTCGGGGCTTGCCATTGGCATCAGTTCGGCATTGGTTATTTATTTAATTGTTCAGTTTGAATTTGGTTATGAAAAATTCAGAAAGGATAATGACAGGATATATCGTGTTGTTTCCGACATGACATTTCCTGGAGATGTGAAATTTAAAAATTCCGGAGTACCCATGCCTATGCCAAAAGCTGTACGTGCCGATCTTACAGGCATAGAAACAGCAACGCATTTTGTAACGGCAAACGATCCTAAAGTAGCTGTACAGTCTGCAGGGAGTCAATCTCCTGCCATATTTAAAAGACAAGAGAATATTATATATGCAGATGAATTTTATTTTTCAATGTTTGCGTATGATTGGGTTGCAGGCTCAAAGCAAACTGCCATCAGCGATCCTTTTCAGGTAGTACTGACGGAAGAAAGAGCCAAAACATATTTTGGAAATATGGCTGCCGATGATATTATTGGAAGGCAAATTATATATAATGATAGTATTAAAACAACGGTTTCGGGCATTGTAAAAGATACTAAGGAAAAAGCTACTGATTTTCGTTTTAAAGAATTCATTTCATTGGCTACTGCCATGACAACCGGACTTTCTGAACAGTTTGGTGGTACAGAATGGGGTAGCATTAATTCTGTATCACAACTTTTTATAAAACTTAAAGCAGGAACAAGTCCGCAGCAGGTGAACAAACAGTTTGCAGGATTAAGAAAAGAATATAATCCGCAAAAAGATGGAGATAAGGATGATACGGAAAACCATTTGCAGGCATTAGCAGCTATTCATTTTGATGCCGACTATGATGCATTTGGTCAACGACAGGCGCACAAACCAACTTTGTATGGACTACTGTCAGTTGCAATATTTTTGTTGTTGTTGGGCTGTATCAACTTTATAAATCTTACCACGGCGCAGGCGGCACAAAGAGCCAAAGAGATTGGCATACGTAAAACATTGGGCAGCGGAAAAAAAGACCTGATCTTTCAGTTCTTAAGTGAAACTTTCCTGCTTACATTACTGGCAACTGTTTTATCTATAGTTATAACACCATGGCTGCTGAATATTTTCAAAGATTTTATTCCACCCGAAATAAGTTTTTCTTCCATCAATCAGGTTCATGTGTGGGCATTTCTTGTAATTCTTATTTTGTTGATGACGCTCTTTTCAGGATTTTATCCGGCATTGGTTTTAACAAGATTTAATCCTGTTGCTGTTTTAAAAAATCAATTAAATGCCGGTACTGCACATAGCCGCAAGGTCTGGTTAAGAAAAACGCTTACTGTTACGCAGTTTGTAATTGCACAGTTTCTGGTTATTGCAACTTTGGTAGTAGGTAACCAGATAAATTATTCGTTAAATAAAGATCTGGGCTATAAAAAAGATGCAATCGTCTCTTTCCGTACGCCATGGGATTTTTTTTCGGAGAAAGAAGATAACCGGCGATTTGCTTTACTGGATAAATTAAAAGCTATTCCGGAAATTGAAAACCTTGCCTTAGGCAGTGCTGCACCTGCTCATCAGGGAGCATCCTCAACAACCATGAAAATTGATAATGGAAAAAAGGAAACGGAACTGATGGTTGAAACTGTTAATGCCAACCCTGAGTACTTCAACATTTATAAAATGAAACTGGTTGCAGGTAAACTGCCTGAAAAAAGTGATACTGCAAAAGAATACCTCATTAATGAAACTTATGCAAAGGCAATTGGATTTACAAATCCTGCAGATGCGGTTGGTAAATTTGTGAACCGCGGAAAGACAAAACTTCCTATAGTTGGTGTGCTGGCCGATTTTCATAGCCAGTCTACCCATGAAGCTATAAAACCATTGGCTTATTCAAGTGTAGAAAAAAGAAGTTTTGTATTTCATCTTGCCTTAAAACCGCAGGATGGAAAACCCGGGCTTTGGAAAGAAACCATGGCTAAAGTTGAAAAAGAATTTAAAATTTTGTATCCGGAAGATGATTTTGAATATGGTTTTTTTGATGAAACTGTTGCTGCATTTTACAAATCCGAACAGGATATTTCAAGTCTTTTAAAATGGGCATCAGGGCTTTGCATTTTCATCAGCTGCCTTGGCTTATTGGGTTTGGTTATTTACACAACCAATACCCGTACTAAAGAGATAGGTGTACGAAAAGTACTGGGTGCATCTGTAACGCAAATCGTTTCCTTGTTATCAAAAGACCTGGTATCGCTGGTGCTGATTGCATTTATTATTGCATCGCCACTTGCCTGGCTGGCCATGAATAAATGGCTCCAGGATTTTGTTTACCGCACACAAATAAGCTGGTGGGTATTTGCAGTTTGCGGAATAAGCATGTTGCTGCTTGCAGTATTTGTTTTGGGCATAAGAACTGTAAAAGCGGCAATGGCTAACCCGGTGAAGTCATTAAGAACAGAGTGACGGAATACCGATATGATTCGGGATAAAAAATTTAAAACGTAATAAAACAATAAATCATGATAGATCTAAAAGGAATTTACAAATGGGTGAACACGGGTAATAACCGTACATTTTTATTGAAGGATATTAATCTATCCATAAAAGAGGGAGAATTTATTTCCATCATGGGACCTTCAGGCTCAGGTAAGTCAACATTGCTGAATGTGATTGGCATGCTGGATGAATTCAATGAAGGCGAATATAATTTTATGCATGAGTCAGTACATAAACTCAAAGAAAAACAACGGGCTGCTTTGTACAAACAATACATTGGCTTTGTTTTCCAGGCTTATCACTTGATTGATGAACTGACCGTGTATGAGAATATTGAAACACCCTTGATATACCAGGATATAAAATCTTCTGAAAGAAAAGCCATGGTGGCAGATATACTGGACCGCTTCAACATTGTTGGAAAGAAAGATCTTTTTCCAACGCAGCTTTCCGGAGGTCAGCAGCAGCTTGTTGGAATTGCCCGTGCATTAATTGCTAAACCAAGATTATTGCTGGCAGATGAACCAACGGGAAACCTTAATTCAAAACAAGGAGAGGAGATTATGAATTTATTCAGCGAACTGAATAAAGAGGGCGTTGCTATCATACAGGTAACTCACTCCGAAAAAAATGCAGCTTACGGATCAAGAATTATAAACCTGCTTGATGGCAGGGTTGAACACTAAAAAACTAATGATAATGAAAATGAAGTTTTTAATGATACTGTGTGTATCATCGGTTATGTTGGTAACAAATGTGCTGGCGCAGAATGCGGGCTCAAAACTTACGCTGCAGAGCTGCCTGGATATTGCCATGGCAAATAATATTCCGGTAAAGCAAACAGCGTTGCAGGAAGAGTCGGCTAAACTGAATTTTAATCAGTCGAAATATAACCGGTTGCCGAATATTTCTGCCGGAATAAATTATGGTATTAATAGTGGACGGAGTATTGATCCGTTCACCAACAGTTATAATAACCAGCAACTGTCTTCTTCCAATGCAAATCTTTCTGCGTCGGTTCCGGTGTTCAGGGGCTTTCAAACCAATAATGCTATTCAGCAGGCATCACTGAACTACCAGGCATCAAAAATGGAATTACAGCAGGAGAAAGATAATTTAACGTTGAATGTAATCTTATCTTTTCTACAAATGATGAATGATGAAGACGTTTTAAAACTTTCGAAAGAACAAATGGCGGTAACACAAAAACAAGTAGAACGGCTTGAGGTACTGAATAAAGAAGGAGCTATAAAGCCCGCTGATCTTTTTGATATGAAAGGACAATATGCATCGGACAAGGTAGCCCTGGCCAATGCAGTGAGGGCAGTTGAAATGTCGAAACTGAGTTTAGCACAATTTATGAATGTGCCTTACAGTAAAGATATGCAGATAGACAGGGAGGGGTTTGATTTGACTATTGCTTTGTATGAATCAACTGCTGAAAATATTTACAGTACGGCGTTACAGGAACTTGCCATGGTAAAAGCTGCCGATTACAGAACCAAAGCTGCATCAAAAGCAAAGAAGGTTGCTGCTGCCGGCCTGTATCCAACACTTTCTCTTTTTGGGCAATTAGGTTCAAACTATTCAAGCGCTGCCAGAACATTAACGCCGTTAAGTTCAATGGATGTTGCCACCAGTGATTATGTTGTCGTTGGTGGAAATAATCTTCCGGTAATGACCAACCAGACAAAATATAACAGCCAGAAAATCAGTTTTACCAATCAATATAATAATAACCTCAGCACCTATGTAGGTATCAATTTAAGTATTCCTATTTTTTCATCGCTGCAAACAAGAACAAATATAAAATTGGCAAAGATTGAAGAACGCAGAACCGGGTTTATTGCAGAGAATACAAAAATACAATTGCGGCAGGCTATTGAACAGGCGCATTTAAATATGACCACGGCTTTTGATAAATATCAGGCTGTTAATGATCAGGTAGCAGCATATACTGAATCTTTCCGTGCAGCAGAGATACGCTTCAACCTGGGTGCAATAAACAGTGTGGAATATTTAATTGTAAAAAATAATCTCGACAGGGCAAATATTAATCTAACCATTGCCCGATATGAATATATATTGCGTACCAAAGTGCTGGATTTTTATCAGGGTAAATTAAAATGAGCTGTAATTAGTATCGTTTACTCAATTTACAGTAGCTATCTTCACGTAACTTAGTCATTATTAAACCTGGTAAAACATGTTAAATAATAAGAAGATAGTTGTAGTTATGCCTGCCTATAACTCCGAAAAAACACTGGAGATTACTTATAGTGAAATTCCTTTTGATATAGTGGACGAAGTGGTTTTGGTAGATGATGCCAGCAAAGATGATACAGTTATTAAGGCACGGGAGCTGGGTATTAATCACATTATCAGGCATGAAGATAACAAGGGGTATGGCGGTAACCAGAAAACCTGCTATAATAAAGCAAAGGAATTGGGTGCCGATATTGTGATTATGGTTCATCCCGATTATCAATACACACCTAAGCTCATTCACAGCATGGCTTATTTGATTGGGAACGGTGTTTACCCCGTTGTATTTGGTTCCAGAATTTTAGGCAAGGGTGCCCTTAAAGGTGGCATGCCCTGGTATAAATATATTGCTAACCGCATATTAACGTTGTTTCAAAACATTTTAATTAATCAGAAACTTTCAGAATATCACACAGGCTACCGTGCTTTTTCAAAAGAAGTACTTGATGCAGTTGATTACGAAAAATGTTCTGATGATTTTATTTTTGATAACCAGATGATTGCACAGATATTTTATGAGGGGTTTGAAATTGCAGAGATTACCTGCCCCACAAAATATTTTAAAGATGCTTCATCAATAAGTATCCGCAGAAGTGTTCATTATGGATTTGGCGTTATCAGGGTAAGTATTTTATACAGGCTTGCCAAATGGAAGTTGTTTAACTGGGGATTGGTAGAAAAAAAATGAAAGCCGGCCTGTTTGGCTGAAAAAAAATCAACGGTTATCTTTGATAACATAAAATAAAGAAGTGGAAACAATAACTCAGATATTTGATTACCCGAAGTGGAACGGACAACTTCCTGCTTTAAGTAAGCAATACCAGGAAGCCAGTCCGTATCCACATATTGTTCTTGAAAATTTTCTTAACCCTCAAACATTGGACAAATGTATTGATGAGTTTAACCGCCTGAATGAAAGTGAAGGCTGGATAAACTATGTTCACTTCAACGAAAAGAAACGGGGACTCAATAAAATTGATATGCTGCCAGAAACCATCCGGCAAACAATTAATGAACTGAATACGCCTGAATTTTTGAAATTCCTGAGTACAATTACCGGAATTGATAATCTTCAGAAAGATGACCTGCTTGAGGGTGGCGGAATACACCAGTCAACAAAAGGCGGTTATCTGAATATACATGCTGATTTTACGGTACACCCCCATCACCGAAACTGGCAGCGGAGGGTGAATGTGCTGGTTTACCTGAATAAAGATTGGGAGGAAGCATGGGGTGGCAAACTGGAGCTTTGGGATAAACAAATGCAGGCCTGCGAACAAAAAGTATTACCGGTTTTTAACCGTTGTGTAATTTTTAATACTGATGCAGATTCTTACCATGGCCATCCCGAGCCGATGACCTGCCCGGAAGATAAATACCGAAGGTCTATTGCCTTGTATTATTATTCTATTGAAGATAAACCCTTCAGAAGGGCTACTCACTATAAAGTAAGACCCGGTGAAGGAAATAAAAAATTCATGGTTAAGCTGGATAATTTTATGGTTGCCACTTATACAGAGGTTAAGGGCTGGCTGGGATCAAATGATAAGATTGTAAGTAAAATGCTGAATCTTTTTTCTGGCAAGAAAAAGAAAAAATAAATTTATTGTATAAATGCTGAAGCGGGTTTTATAACCTGCTTTTTATTTACCCGGAACTTCCCTTTTCAGGAAAATGAACCCGTTTTTCCGATAGAGTTCTTTCAACTCAGGAATATTTTCGAAATCTTTTATGCGGTCAACTTTGCTGACAAAATATACCGGCTTATCAATATTGCCAGTAAGCAGCCAATTCTGGTCGTAATAATTTTTATTAGCCGGTTTTTTCTTTTGTGTATAAAAATACTGGGCATAGCTCCAATATCCCAATGTTGTTACATAACAGTCTTCTCCTCTTCTTTCTTTAAAAAAATCTATTGCAGCACCCTGCGAATATCTTTCAACTTTTGGAACTATAGTGGCCGCCGCCAGAAAAACAACAATGGCTGTACCCGAAAAGAAAACCCAGGCAGCTTTGACAAAATTGCGTTTGTATAGTTGCCGCAGACCAATGATGACCACCACAGCCATTAAAATACCAATCAGGCTTTCCCAGCCTGTCCAGCTTACTTCAGCTTGCATATTAGCCTGGGCAAATTTATCTTCAACATAGGGGATTATCTTTTTTATATTCATGGCAAAAAAAGGTACGGCAGTAAGCAGTAATGCAATAAAGCCACCAATTACCGCAGTTATAATACCTGCAAATTTTTTATACGGCAGTTCCTTAAATTCCCATTTGTAAAAAGTATAGGCTGCCAGAAAAGTTACAGGAAACCAGGCCAGCGAAGAATAATGTATGATACGGGACTGCACAACGGTAAATAAGATAAGTACTACCCAGAAAAGGATGAGCATCCATCTTTTAAAGTCTTTATCAAACCTGCTGCTATACTTCGATTTAAAAAATGAAGGAATGGCAAAAACAGAAGCCGGGAAACAGCCGATGAGAATCACTATGAAATGGTATCCAAAAAAACCTTCTTGTCCTGCATCATGTGTTGTAAGCAGCCGGTACTGGTATTTTAAAAATTCATTGATGAACCAGGTTCCGTTCTTGTAGGTTTCATAACCATACCAGGTAGCTGTTACAATCAGGCTGGCAATCAAAAATAAAACGACATGCCCCCAGCCAAAATAAAATTTAAAACGGTTATAAATAAGGTAAACACCCAGTACCAGCAGGAACACCATTAATGCAACCTGGCCTTTCGTTAAAATGGCCAGCCCCATAAAAACACCCGACCAGCATGCATAAGTAACCGGTTTCCATTTTAAGCCTTCTTTATCAAAGCCGTTTCTTTTCCAGGTATATAAGATGAACATGTATAAAGACAGAAAAGTAAAGAGATTGAACCAGGGATCAATGATACCGGATTTAAAATACATATTCGGGAAAAGTGAACCGGCATAGGCAAGCGTCCAGTAAATGCCGAATTTGCTGCCATAGATTTTTTTGCCGCACAGGAATATAATAAGCAAGGTTACAATACCGCAAACAGCATTGGGAAAACGGGCAGCGAATTCTGTGGTACCGAATATTTTCATTGATGCACTTTGCATCCAGAAGAACATGGGTGGTTTTTCCCAAAATGGTTTATAATCTACATAAACACGGGTATAATCATTTGTTTCAATCATTTCCCTGGAACATTCAGCAAAGTTGATCTCATCCCAATCGAACAGGTGAACTTTTCCCAGCGAAGTGAAAAATAAAACAGCGGAAGCAGCAATGATAATGAAATATGGAAGAAGTTTTTTCATGTTTGTTTGTTAACAGGAAAACGTAAAGAAAATAAATGAATGGATGGGATGAATATGACCAGTGTTGTCAGTGTTCCAATCATTCCTCCTGCAAATATATCTTCCAGAAAATGTTGCGAAAGATACACCCTTGAATAGGCTATACATATAGCTGCAACAGCAAACAGCAACTGAATGATTGTTTTTTTACTTACCAGAGCCAATGCAGTTGAAACCATAAATGCTGTGGTGGAATGGCCCGAGGGAAAAGTACGCAGCCTGTTCACGCTTACATCATTTACCAGATAAAGCGGCAATCCTTCTTTTTCGAAAACCCACAGCGGGCGGTTAAGGCCGGGAAACAAAAAATATTTCATTATCCATATAATGATGGTAGTAATAATGAAAGCTACCAGCAACCGCCTGGCAAAATCCTTATTATAAAACCAGCTAATGATGATTACCAGGACAGCAACTATTCCATCACCCAAATAATTTATGGAGGTAAAAAAAATATCTGCAAGTGGCGAATGAAACTGATTGAGCCGGCTATGCAGTTCAATCTGGTTGGTAAGTAAAATAGTAACAAGTATTGTGGTAAAAAAAAGACCGGTCAGCAACAGGTAATATTTTATACAGCTATAAAATGAATATATTTCTTTTCTAAGCATTAGTAAGTTATCTGGTAGTATTTCAACAATAGTAAAACTTATATTCGACAACAGCAAGTTCTCATGCTTTAGCAGATATGTAATTGTTTATAGTTACATAAATAAAATCTTTTGCGTTGTGTATAAAAAGAAACCGAACCTGTACATTCTTGTGAACTACAGATTGCAGTAACAGTATAAAATGTAGTTGATTTGAAATAAAAAACACTTTAGAGATCAGGCTTCTTTATGGCCGATATATTTTTTCCATTTTTCAATAACAGCCTGCATGTCTTCCGGTAATTCACTTTCAAAATGGACAGGCTTTAATGTAGATGGATGAATGAAACCAAGTTCTTTTGCATGCAATGCCTGTCGTGTACACAATGCAAAGCAATTATCTACAAATTGTTTGTATTTAGTGAATACAGTTCCTTTTACAATTCTGTCGCCACCATAAAAATCATCATTAAAAAGCGGGTGGCCGATGAGCTGCATATGCACCCGTATCTGGTGTGTACGGCCGGTTTCCAGTCTGCATTCTATCAAGGTTACATAATTATACCGTTCCAGAACTTTGTAGTGCGTAATAGCATCTTTACCGTGGTCTCCATCCGGGTAAGCGGTAAATAGTTTCCTGAACCGCTGGTGCCTGCCTACATGAGCAATTATAGTTCCTTCATCTTTTTCCATATCGCCCCAAACCAGTGCAATATACCTGCGATGAACGGTGTGGTTAAAAAACTGTTTTGCCAGGTCGCTCATGGCTTTTTGTGTTTTTGCCATTACCAGTAAGCCACTGGTATTTTTGTCTATGCGGTGTACCAAACCAAATCTTGATAATTCATTTTCATCCAGATCGGGATTTTGCTGTTTTAAATAATAAGCCACGCCGTTTACCAAAGTGCCATTTGGGTTGCCACTGCCCGGATGCACAACCATACCCGCCGGTTTATTAATGATCAGTAAAGTGTCATCTTCATATTCAATATTCAGGGGAATATTTTCGGGAACAATATCAGAACTTTCCGGCGAACGATTATCATACACAACAATATTATCGAAGGCCTTTACTTTGTAATTACTTTTTACAGGCTTTTCATTTACCAGTACCATTTCGTTTTGAATACCCTGCTGAACCTTGTTCCGGGTGGCACCTTCAATACGGCTCATTAAAAACTTATCAATGCGTAAGGGTTCCTGACCTTTATCAATAGTGATAACCAGTTTTTCGTACAGTTCTTCCGATTCACTTATTTCTATTTCTTCTTCCATTTTAAAAGTTTCATGTTTCTCGTTGCTCGTTTGGTTCAATTATCTTTGCAAATTAAAACATTACCGTGGATAAGCAGAAAGTGATATTTAAAGACCTTGGAATTATAGAATACAAAACCGCCTGGGACTACCAGGAATCCTTGCTGCAGGAGAATGTAAAAATTAAATCAGCGATCAGGAATTCTCTAACACCCGATTCCGGACTCCGGACTCAAAACTATTTTCTGCTGTGTGAGCATCCTCCGGTTTATACTTTGGGCAAGAGCGGCAAAAAAGAACATGTGCTTATGAGCGATGATGAACTGGCTGCAAATGATATTGCTTTTTTTAACACCAACAGGGGAGGGGATATCACTTTTCATGGACTGCAGCAAATTGTTGGTTATCCAATTTTAGACCTTGAAAAATATTACACAGATATTGGGAAATACCTGCGAAACCTGGAAGAAATGATCATCTTAACGATTGCAGATTATGGAATAAATGGTGGCAGAAGCAAGGGAGAGACCGGCGTTTGGATTGATGCTGATATTCCCGGCAGGGAAAGAAAAATATGTGCAATTGGTGTTCGTTGCAGCCGCTGGATAACCATGCACGGGTTTGCTATGAATGTAAATACCGACCTCGGATATTTTAATAATATCATCCCCTGCGGAATAGAAAATAAGCAGGTTACTTCTATAGAAAAAGAATTAGGCCATAAAGTTGATTATGCCGAAGTAAAGGAAAAAGTGAAAAGTAATTTTGAAAAAGTATTTGTTTCTGATCTTATTAGTTAAGTGGAGTACTAATCTTTGGCGATATAGAATTTGTTTTTTTCCAGCAAGGCGCCGTCTTTATATAATTCAAAGAAGAACCAGCCTGCATGGAAAAAATTAACTTTTTCAATGATCAGGTAGGCTTCAGGTATCTTCTGTAACTCAAAAAGGGGTTTATTATCCTCATCAAAAAATTTAACAGCATATCTGTTCTGTTTAAAATCGGCCAGGCTGATAATGATGTTATTATCCCTGTCAGTAAAGATGCGCCGGCTCGGGTACGGAATCACTTCTTTTTTTTGCAAAGGTTCTGCATCTTGAATTTTACTTTGTGTAACAGGTTTTTTAGTACGGTTGTTTTTTTGTGGTTTACCCTTAGCTGTATTC
>JBATAS010000383.1:0-9993 GCA_049661965.1 Ferruginibacter sp.
GCACAAAACCCAATGTTAGCGGCAGTTTTTAACGTATTACCTGTCACTTGCTTCTAAAAAAAAGCCATTATCTGTTTCAGAAAATAGTGATTTTTTGTAGGCAAGAACATTTTGATACGTCTTTTGGTATGTAGCATAAATCTGTTTCTTTATTCTCAAAGCTGAGTCGAAGCTTTTAATAATATAGTTATCTGAAAACCCAAGAGTGGTAGAATTGTTTGTATTAAATAAACTGTCTTCAGAAGAAATAAGGACGAAATAATTTTCATTTTTAACACGAGTTGGTCCAGTAGTAATTTTTCTGACCGGTCTCATCTTTTTTAATGGCCCCATTGAAAAAGGTTGGGAATAAAAAACATATTCAAACAAGGTGTCATTATGGGCAAATTTTCCAGAAATTTTTAGATACCGTCCAGACCTTTTGTAATATTCTTTTGCAGTTAAAGTCAAGTCATCTTTCTTAAATTTTAGCAATAGCGAGTTGTCATTATCTGTCGGCCATTTTAAATAGACTATGTATCCAATAATTAATAAGCTAAGCAGTAAAAACAATCTTCGGATGAAGAGCATCCATTTCAATTTAAGGGGTTCAATAAAATTGCCGCTAACAGGTGTATTTGCGTGATAGCTGGTACAGTTTCAAATTGATAATCAACATAAAACTGTACCAGCTAAATTATTAATTATTCCTCTTCTCATACCCCGGCTGTTTCGGTGCACTATAACCTTTACTCTTTAATGCAGCTTTAATTTCTGTGATGGCACGTTCTAACTGCGGGTCAATGCCCTTACTCATCATGCCTAAGTTTTCGTCAACAGGTATATCGGGGTCAACACCATGGCCTTCTTTAAACCAGCTTCCATCAGGGTTATACATGCGGAAAGTTGGCGCTGTAATATTGCCACCATCAATTAACAATGGCATACCACTGATGCCAATCAATCCGCCCCAGGTACGGGTACCAATCAGCGGCCCCAGGTTTTTCTTTTTAAAATAATCGGGAAAGGCATCGCCGCCACTGCCGCTCCAGCCGTTTATCAGCATTACTTTGGGGCCAAAATGTGCAAAGGGAGGCCAGGGCCATGCAGCGCCATCACGGGTAGCCCAATAGGCAAGGGGAGTGCGGTTGAGCATTTCAATAAAACGGTCGGGTATCTGTCCGCCGCTGTTAAAACGTTCGTCAATGATGAGGGCTTTTTTATCCCACTGTGCATTAAACTGGCGGGTAAGTTCTTCCTGTCCATCACGACCAGTGCTGGGTACATATATATAACCTACATCGCCGTTGGTTGCTTCATCCACTTTTTTACGGTTGGCTTCCACCCAGGCCAGGTAACGCAGGTTGTATTCATTATCCATGGTTTCCACCACCGCAGTTTTTGCGCCGGTAAAACTTGGGCTGTTGTTGTACGTTAGTTCCACTGTTTTTTTTGCAAGCCCCTGGAAAAAAGCATAAGGTTCCTGGTTGGTTGTAATGGGCTGGCCATTTACTGCAAGAATGTAACTGCCTTCTTTTATATCAATGCCCGGCTGGTCTAAAGGCGAACGTGTTGCTGCATCCCAGGCAGCGCCACGGATGATGGTTTTTATTTTATAAAAATTACCGGCAGCTTCCCAATCAACGCCAAGATAGCCTACAGGTTTGTTATCCTGCTTCTCGGTGTCGCCGCCGCCATGGTAGGTATGTGAGGCATTCAGTTCGCCAATCATTTCACCAATGATAAAGTCAACATCCTCTCTTGTTATGGCGCCTTCCAGCATTTTTGAATAACGGGTTTTAACCGTTTTCCAGTTTACGCCATGCATATTGGGGTCGTAAAAATAATCCCGTTCCATACGCCATGCATCGGTAAACAGTTCCTTCCATTCGGCCACGGGGTCAACCATCATTTCCATTTCACTCAGGCGGATTGGCTTTTCAAATTTCTGTTTCTCTTCCGGCTTCATGATGTCATAATCATTTCCCCTGCGTACCAGTATCTTATTGCCGTTTGCCGAAAGCCAGTAACGGTTAATATTCTCTGAGATCTCTTTTTCTTCCCGTTTATCAAGATCGTAATATTTAAGTGCAGTTTTTGTTTCCCTGTCGCTGCCAAGATTTGGGAATTTTTGATAAATGATCTTTCCTTTAACCGCAGCAAGGTTTCCATAATTAGCTGCAGGCATGGGCAATAAAACCATACGGGTCTGTATGCCATCAAAATCAATTTCTACAGCTGTTGATTTTTTTGCTGCGGAATCTTTTTTCTTATCGTCTTTCTTATCGCCATCCTTTTTTACTGCAACGGTATCATTTTTTGCAAAGAGGATAGAAGGCGTGCTTTTCTTTAAAGAGATGGCCGCAAGCTGTGTGCTGTTGCCATAGATAAAAGAATTGTCAATATCGCTGTAATATGGTGTAAAGTTCTGATTGGTGCTGAGGTATAGGTATTTCCCTTCTGTGTCGAACACAGGATTGTTGCAGTTGTAAAATCCATCGGTAACCTGTTGCAGTTTTTTATTTTGTGCGTCATAAATATAAATGGCGTTATGATAATTATCCAGGTCACGGTCGTAAGTAAACCAGCGGCTGTCCGGCGACCAGCTTACCGAAAATCCTTCGCAACCGCCATGCATGAAACGTAGTGCCTGATCAACATCGGTTGTACTGCCGTTTGCAGCATCAACCATTTTTATTTTCATAGCCTGGTCAATAAAAACAATTTTTTTACTATCGGGGCTCCAGTACAAATTATACCGGAAGCCTGATGTATAGTTGGTGACCTTTCTGGGAGCAGCATCGCTACCGGTACTGGCGAGCCACAAATTGTATTCGCCACTTTCATCGCTCCAGTACGCAACCGTATTGCCATCCGGCGACCAGGAAGGGTATCGCTCGTTTGATGCAGTTGAACGGGTAATGTTTTTTACGAATCCATTTTCAGCAGGTAAAGAAAAAATATCGCCTCTTGATTCTATCAAAACCCGGTTACCATCAGGGCTGATATTTGCATGCTGAATAAATTTATCAACAGTAACCGATTTGGGTTTTAGCGCCGCCTTATCAATCACCAGGTTTACCGAAATTGTTTTTATCTGTTTGGTTGCAAACGAATAGAGTTGCAGTTTTCCGCCCTGCTCAAATACAATTTCATCGGGTCCGGCAGATGGGAAATGAATATCATAATCTTTAAAGTTGGTAAGCTGTTCATATTTTTTAGTGCTCAAGGTATATTTCCACAGATTCATGCGTTCTTCAGTTCCACGGTCGCTCAGGAAATAAATATCTTCTCCATGCCACATCGGAAATTCGTTACCTGCTGTTTCAGTTGCTGAAATATTCTGAGAACTGTTGTTCGTAAAATTGTACAGGTGAATACTGGCATTCATACCGCCACGGTAGCGCTTCCAGTTACGGAAAGCCTGCGACAAAAAGACCACGGCCATCTGTTTGCCATCAGGCGAGTAAGCACCAAACTCGGCATAAGGAAAAGGAAGCTTTGTTGCAGAGCCGCCATTGGCCGCAATAGTATAAAACTGGTTAAACCGGTTGCGGCCACTCTCACGGCCCGATGCAAACAACACAGACCTCCCATCATTTGTCCAGTCAACTACACGGTCGCCAAAACCGTGTTGTGTTAAACGCTGAGGAACACCACCATTTACAGGAATGGTATATACATCCTGGTTGCCATCATAATTACCGGTGAAAGCAATCGTTCTGCCATCGGGAGAAAATTTAGGAAAACTCTCCACACCGGGAGGAGAACTCAACTTTTCGGCACTGCCACCATTCTTTGGTATTATCCAGATATCGTTTCCATAAGTGAAAATAACCTGTGTTTTTGAAACATCAGGAAAACGAAAAAGCCCGGCATCAATCTGGGCGTTAGTGTTAAGACTATACAGGACAGCGATAGAACAGAAAATTATCAGTTTCTTCATGACCGGGGGTTTATAGAGTTAATGATGTGGATATTGAAAGGCTTACTAAGTTAAGCCAAATATTACAATTTTTGTAAGCCGGAAACAAATCTTATCTTAACGGTAAAAAATATAAGTATGAAAAAAAATCTTGTCCCAATGATAGCTTTGGTAATTCTTGTTACGGCATGTAACAATGAACCCGAAGCCCGTAAAGATGTAAAGAAGTATACTGCCGAGCAGTTGTTCAACAATAAAAGTATTTATGGCGCTGCCTTTAACGCAGACGAAACCAAAATACTTTCCGGTGTAAATATTACCGGCATCAGCAATGTGTATGAACTGAGTATTGCCGATACCAGCATGGTTCCATTAACCAAATCAGCAAAAGAATCATTTTACCCGATAGGTTATTTGTGGGGTACTGCTAAATACCTGTACAGCGCCGACCAGGGTGGAAATGAGAACAGCCATATTTACCTGCAGTCTCCAGGCGATACGGCTGCAAAAGATATAACGCCATGGATTGGCAGTGCCAACAGCATGTTTGGCTGGAGTGCCGATAAAAAATCAATTTATATCAGCAGTAACAAACGTGATCCTAAGTATTTTGATATTTTAAAAGCAGATACTGCCAACTGGAATTTTACCATGTTCTTTCAGAATGATTCGGGACTGAATGCTAATGATATCAGCAAATCTGAAAGGTACATCACACTTTCAAAATCTGTTACAACGGATAAGAATGAATTGTACCTGTACGACCGTACAACAAAAGAAATGAAAAAGCTGAGTAATGACAGTGAGGCAACCTGGTATTCAAGCGGGTTTGAAAAAAATGACAGTATTATGTATTATATAACCAATGATGGAGATGAGTTTTCGTACCTGGTGAAGTATAATGTTAACAGCGGCAAAGCCGATAAAATGTACAGCACCAACTGGGATGTAGAGGGGATGAGCCTGAGTGAAAATGAAAAATACCATACCATCTTTATTAATGAAGATGGTATGAATAAAGTGCTGCTTTTTGATCATGCCAGCAATAAGCAGGTTGATTTTCCTGCCATACCTGACGGGGATGTAAAGAGTGTTATCATTTCTCCCACGGAAAAAAATATGTTGCTTACAGTTGGCAGCAGCCGTAGCCCGAATAATTTATACAGCTATAATTTTGAAACGAAAAAATTAAAGCAGCTTACACAGACTTTGAACAGTGAAGTTGATGTGAATGACCTGGTAAGTGCCGAAGTCATCCGCTTTAAATCATTCGACGGAAAAGAAATTCCTGCGATATATTATAAACCACTTACTGCATCAAAAGACAATAAGGTTCCGGCAATGCTGTGGATACATGGCGGCCCCGGCGGCCAGTCGAGGATAGGTTTCTCAAACAGTATCCAGCACCTGGTAAACCAGGGCTATGCCGTGCTTGCTGTTAATAACCGCGGCAGCAGCGGCTATGGTAAAACTTTTTATAAGCTGGATAATAAGGACCATAGCAATGGCGACCTTAAAGATTGTGTATGGGCAAAAAAATGGCTGCAGCAACAAAACTATATTGACACTGCTAAGATTGGTATTGAAGGCGGAAGCTATGGTGGTTGCATGGTATTGGGAGCACTGGCTTTTTATCCTGATGAATTTAAAGTGGGCGTAGATCTGTTTGGCGTTGCCAACTGGCCACGTACTTTAAAAAGCATTCCTCCTTATTGGGAGTCGTTCCGCAAAGCATTGTATGATGAATTGGGAGATCCTTATACAGCCGATTCGGTAAGGCTGAAAAATATTTCGCCATTGTACAATTATGAAAAAATAAAAAAGCCATTGATCGTTTTCCAGGGTATGAACGATGTACGGGTATTGCCGGTTGAAAGTGAAGAGATAGTTGCAGGTGTAAAGAAGAACAATGTGCCGGTTGAGTATATCACTTATCCGGATGAGGGGCATGGCTTTGCCAAAAAAGAAAATCAAATTACAACATCGAATAAAACCGTTGAGTTTTTAGATAAGTACCTGAAGGGTGATGGCTATGTGCCGAATAAGAAACAGTGAGTTGTAAATAAATGAAGTTGATGACATATAAAGAAGAAGCCGTTTCATTTAAATGAAACGGCTTCTTCTTTATGGCTTTGTTTACTAAAGTTAATCTTATGGGCAGACAGCAATTGAAACAACTCAACAGTTATTACATATTGAAACCGTCTGTAAAATTATTACCGCGGAGCTTACAGGTATGTTTAAAGATGAGATTTACATGCTGCCATTTTGTACCCTGGTATTTAGAACGAGGTTTTAAACTGTAATATTCTGCAGAAATAGGAATGAATTATATGGGTACTAAAAAGGCTGTCTCTTTAAGAGACAGCCTTTTTTATTAATAAACTGTAACCAGATTAAAAATTAAGACGTAAGCCTAAATTCATCCTCCAGGTATTACCAACGGTAACATTACTTGTATAAGTACTTGTTGGTAAAGCTCCGCTTACCAGGTTCATACGGTAAGTAGCCGCAGTAGTAGCTGTTGGTGCCGAAGCTACAGCTAAGATAGCGCCATTATTATATACAGTACGTTTTGTAACTCCCCAATCGCTGTTCAGCAGATTAGTAAAGTTTTCAATTTCCATGCTGAATTGTAAACCATAATTTCTGTGCTTGGTTAAAGGCAGGATATCCTGCAGTAACCTGAAATCAAGATTACTGAACCATGGCATTTTAGCACCGTTTCTTTTTGCAATCTGTCCTTTATGAGAACTTAAATATTTATCCTGATCAACATAGGCAAAGAATGCAGCACTTTGTTGTGCAGGTGAAAAGGCACCATTGGTTACAAAAGTAATTTCAGATGCATCTTTTGGTATGTACATCAAATCACTTGATATACCATCCTGGTTGTAGTCGTTGGAATACCTGTAACTATACCTGCTTTGCTCGTAGCCCATATATACTAAAGAGAAAGTTGTACTCAGGTACTTAAGCCAATCAACTTTATAAGATGCATAAGCAATAACTCTGTTAGGTGTTCCATAATCACTATAAGCCAGATCCAGATCATTATTACCTCTTGAGCTCTGAAGATTGCTCCATGCACTTGAAGCCTGAGAACCAGGGTTACCACTTACATCAAACGATTCTGTGTGTGTGTAGGCAACTGTAAGGTCCCAGTTCTTTCTGAATTTTTTTGAAACCTGTAGTGTAACGATACCAGCACCACCTCTGCTTGTATTACTTAATACCATAGCTTCTGATATAGCCGGGTTAATTCTTCTGGTAGCACTGCTGTTACCAAATAACGGACGTCCGCCCGGGCCGAAAGTGGTACCTATCGGAGCTCTTTGGTTAGCATTATATTGTATCAGTGCATTAATATCTTTGTTAACAATACCTTCTAAAGTAATAGTCCAATCGTTACCAATTTTTTTATCAACGGCAGCACTAACTCTTAAAACCTGTGGCATTTTAAAATCAGGATCTGCAACAGCAATTGAACCTGGAGATGAAGTGCCCGGATTAGATGGGAAATTTCCAACATAAGCCAAAGGATCAGGGTTGAATAAATAAGCAGGTAATCCGCTTGCGTTAACTACATCAACAGTATTTTGAATTACACCACTGTTTGATGGCTGATTGGTAAACCATACAAATGGGAACCTACCGGTAAATACGCCTAATCCTCCACGGATGATCATGCTTTTGTTACCATAAACGTCCCAGTTAAATCCAATACGTGGGCTAATATAAGTTCTTTCTTTAGGCCATTTGCTAACATCCAAGTTAATGGGGTTGCCATCTAAATCAGCAAATGTTAAAGCAGAAATACCAGGGTTGCCCGTCAACTTGTTTTGAAACAATGGGCGGTCGGCTCTTAAACCAACGGTTAATTTAAAGCGATCATTAAATTTAATCTCGTCCTGGGCATAAATACTTACCTGGCCAAATTCTAATTCTACATAAGGTTTTTGCCCGGCATAAGCATAAGTTAAGCCATATGCAATTGGGGGAGCATTAGTTAGGAAATCAGTAACCGATGCATAACGATAGTAGCTGGTACCATAGCGCATGAACTGGTTTTTTACATAAATTTTCTCGTAACCGATACCAGCAGTAATAGTATGCTTACCGGTATTGTACGTAACATTATCATTTATTGTTAATGTATTATTCTGCACATCATTGTTGTATGAAAAAAGCTCATGTCCGGCACTTATATAAGCATCGCCTCCTGATAAGATATCAATGAAAGGGAAGTCAGTAGACTTAGTGCTTCTTTTAGGATCGTTTGCTTTAGTATAAGTAGCTAATAACTGGTTAGAAAGCTTGTAAGTAAAGCTGCTTTTTGCTTCAAATGCATATGATGACAGAACATTTGTATTGGCATAGTTTGAGTTTTCGTAACTCATACTGTTATTACTCCATCTGTTACTTGAACTTCTGGGATTAGGTGCACTATTACCATTTAAAAGCTGGTCATCATCAGTTTTAGAATAATTATAGCGGAACGAAACTGAATGTTTATTGTTGATATTCCAATCTAAACGGCCAAGTATTTTTTTGTTTTTAGTAAAAAAGTTACCCAGGTTTTCGTAAGCACCAGTTTCGTAACCAAACTGGGTTCTTAAATAATTGCTTACAGCATCAAGGTCTGCAGCCTGTGTTCTCGATTCATTCGGATCAGTACTTGCAGCCCCACGTCTTGCCTTCCAGTTAATACCGGGTTGGTCAAAATCTACTTTCTCGGCACTTATAAAAAAGAACAGTTTGTTTTTAATAATCGGGCCGCCAACTGCAGCACCAAAAGTTTTTGAAGAAGACTCAGTTACACTGGGTACTTTTTCTCCATTCGCTTTTCTTCCCAAAAAGCCTTCATTTCTGTAATAACCATAAACGCTGCCTCTGAATTTGTTAGTACCTTTTTTAGTTGTTGCATTAATACCGGCACCGGTAAAGTTTGCCTGCCTTACATCAAAAGGACTTACGTTAACCGAAAATTCTTCAATAGCATCTAAAGAAATCGGTTGAACGGCACCACCGGGTAGTGGGTTGCTTGATAAGCCAAAATTGTTATTGAAACTGGAACCATCAATTTGAATATTATTATACCTGCCATCACGTCCGCCAAATGAACTACCTGCTCCGGCCTGTGGCGATAAAGCAGCGATATTGGTAATACTCCTGTTTATGTTTGGCGTAATTACTAAACTTCGGTTATTAAAATTGGTTGATGTACCGGTTTGTACCGTACGTGCTGAGCGGCTGCTTACAACAACAGTCTCCAGTACATTGCCGGATGTTTGTCCCACAAAATCCAAAACTTCTGTAGTTCCTAACTGAAGAATTACATTTGTTTTTTCGGGGATTGTGATGCCCACAAAAGTTACAGTAACTGTATAGGGCCCTCCGGGATCAAGGTTAGGGATAAGAAAACGTCCGTTTTTATCGGACTGAGATAATTTTGTTGAGCCGTTTCGGGTATTTACAACTTTTACAGTTGCGCCAGATAAGGCTGCTCCTTTATCATCCTTTACGTTGCCGCTTATGTTACTGGTAGTAACCTGGGCATTCAGTAATGATGAGATTGCTAAAAAAGCAATGATGATTGGTAAAATTTTTTTCATTCTCATATATGTTTGTTTTTACGAGGGCAAAGTAACTGAATAATAATTGAATTTCAGCAACTTTATATTAACAAATTGTGAGGTAAAATAAACCTGCTATTGAGGTTTGGTGCAGGACAGGTGAGCAAAAGGCAGGTTTTTGAGAAATCAATAAGCATACAATTTCACATATTGAAAATGCAACATTTTATCTGTATCGAAAAACTCTTTCAGGCAACCCGTTTAAAAAAAGGGCAGGAACGTTTGGCAGCACAAAAGTTTTACCGATACCGAAACCTGTAAAACTTTAAATCTTGCTAACTTTGCCCGATAATTATTATAATATGTTAGATAGTATTGAAAGTGCCATTGAAGACATTAAAAAAGGCAAGCTTATAATAGTGGTAGATGATGAAGACCGGGAAAATGAAGGCGATTTTATTACTGCTGCAGAAAATGCCACACCCGAAGTAATTAATTTTATGAGTACCCATG
>JBATAS010000384.1:0-2260 GCA_049661965.1 Ferruginibacter sp.
ACAAAAAGCATGGTGGCCGATACAACCACAGCCATTAATAATTTTGTCAATTTCATTTTGTGTTTTTTTGATTATAAATTTTGATGAATATAATAAATAATTGTTACGAAAGCGTATTGAGTTAAAAATTTAATGTGATTTTAATCCAAATGTTTTTTATAAACAACCCAATCTTCCACCATCAACCGGCAAATTAATACCATTAATATAGGCAGCTGCCGGTGAGGAAAGGAAAGCAACAACTGCGCCAAATTCTTCCGGTTGGCCAATTCTTCCAGCAGGAATCTCGGCAACAAGTTGTTTCATCACTTCTTCTTCGGTAATATTATTTGCTTTAGCTTTTGATGAAATAACATAATCGGCCCTAACGGTTTTTGTAAAACCCGGCAACACATTATTAACTGTAATTCCAAAAGGCCCTAGCTCAGTAGCCAGGGTTTTTGCCCAGTTGGCAACGGCCGCACGGATGGTATTGCTAACGCCCAACCCGGCAATCGGATTTTTTACAGAAGTTGAAATGATATTGATTATTCTTCCAAAACCTGCTCCTTTCATGCCCGGCACAACAGCCTGGGTAAGGTTGTGGTTATTGATAAGGTGATTGTTGAAAGCAGTTAGAAACTCTTCAGGCTTTGCAGTTAATGCTGCACCGCCCGGAGGCCCACCTGTGTTGTTAATTAAAATATGTATTGCATTATTTTTTACAAATTCATCAATGGCTGATTTAACAGCAGATGTATCTGAAAAATCTGCAATCAGGTATTGATGATGCTGCCCCTTTGAATTATCGAGCGTTTTAAGCCCTTCTTTTAATTTGCCTTCGTTACGTGCCATCAGCACTACATTGCAGCCGAGTAAGGCCAGTTCAGCAGCACTTGCATAACCAAGCCCCTGTGTGCTGCCGCAAACAAGGGCTGTTTTTTTTGTAAGATCAAGATTCATGTAAATGATTTGTATAAAGCTACTATAAAAATCATTCTTCTTCGGGAGGCAGTGGTTTTTTAATTATTTTTTTCTTAATCATATCTTTTATAATCAATAGTCCGTTTTCATGTGCCAGCATATTGGTTGTGTATGGATCAAATGATTTTGTGTGCACAGAGTAAACAAGTTCATCTGCTGCAATTTCAAACAGATTGCTTTCCCAGAAATAATTGGTGGTTCTTACATAATATCCAGGGGTTAAAACCCTTTCATAAACATTGGTATAATATCTGTCAAGGCTACCGTAATTATTTACCGGTTGATTAAAATAACCGCCGGGATAATATTTTTCTTCTTTCTCTTTGTTGAGTAAAACTATGGAAAGTACTGCATCAACAGCAGTTGTTTTAAACTCATTCACTATTTCCTGCGGCGATAATTTTTTATATGCTTTTTCTTTATAAACTTCCAAAGAGGAAATGGCATGATAGCCCTTACTCACCAGATCATTTACAAGATGTGTTTCAATTTGCCTTCTTAACATACTGTCTGTTTCGGGTAAAATACTCCATATCATCACATTGTGGTAGGGTTTAGTTACATGATTTTCGGCTTTCCATGATGAACTGATCTTTGTTGATTTGCAGGAAAACAATGCGGCGGTTAAAAAAAAGGCAGTGATAATTTTACTGAATGTCATAATGTGAATTTCAGTAAAACTAATGCATGGTTGATCCCTGGACTATGATATTGGGCATCTGTCAAACTAATTTTCATCATATAAAAACTAATAGGGGCCCCAGCTTGTAAATTGCTCACATTTTAACGGGGATTGTGGATAATTCGTCCATGTTGAAAATCCTCCCATTCAGTTATATTCGCAGCACTGAAAAAGAGCAATAATGGCCGAGAAAGAAAACTATGATTATAACGAGGAGTCCATCCGTAGCCTCGACTGGAAGGAACATATCCGTCTCCGCCCTGGTATGTATATTGGTAAACTGGGCGATGGCAGCAGTCCTGATGATGGTATTTATGTATTGATGAAGGAAGTGATTGACAACTGCATTGATGAACATACCATGGGTTATGGTAAACATGTGGATGTAAATATTAAGGATAAAACGATTACCATCAGAGATTATGGCCGGGGAATTCCTTTGGGAAAAGTGGTAGATGTGGTAAGTAAAATTAATACCGGTGCTAAATACGATAGCAAGGCATTTCAAAAAAGTGTTGGTCTTAATGGTGTGGGTACAAAAGCGGTAAATGCATTGAGTAATTATTTTAAAGTAACTGCTTTTCGTGACGGGAAAGAAAAAACTGCCGAATTTGA
>JBATAS010000385.1:0-8571 GCA_049661965.1 Ferruginibacter sp.
AGAATAATATTTTTGAATGGCTTACAGATTCTACAAAGAACGGCTGGAACAATAAACAGCCGTCCTGGAATTTTTGTAAGTATCTTGTAGATGAAGAAGGAAGATTGACCAATTATTTTGGTCCCGCAATCGAACCGCTGGGCAAAGAAATTACAGAAGCTGTAAACCGTTAAATCATTTTTATGTTTGAGCAAAGAGATTTTAGTTTTATACATAAATATTTTATTGCCGAAAAACAGGAAAGCCTGTTTATTTTAATTATAGGTATTGTGGCAATTTTGCTGGCAATAAGCTTTTGGTTCTTTGTAAAAACAAACCCGGCTTTTTTTAAAGGCCTTGCTGTTGTATTAATGGCTTTGGGCCTTATTCAAACTATTGTGGGCTTTAATATTTATACCAGAACTAACAAACAGAAATCTGATATTGCCTATAACATCGGTATGGAGCCAGCATCCTACGCAAAGCATACCGAACTGCCCCGTATGGAAAAAGTAATGAAGAGTTTTGTTATTTACCGATGGGTGGAAATTGCTTTTATCATCATCGGTATTGTTTTGATTTTTTTATTCAGAACAAATCCTGATAAAACTTTTTGGTATGGCTTTGCTATTGCATTGACTATTCAGGCCTCAATTATGCTGGGCGCTGATTATTTTGCTGAGAAAAGAGGGGAAGGTTATACAGAACAAATAAAAAAAATTAGCAAAGAATAATTCCTTTACACCGGGCATTTCTCATGATAGTTGATCAACTCAATAGGCGTCTTCTCAAACTCGTACCCTGCGTATTTAATATTTATTTCATCAAGTACTTCGTCAATCTCTTCAACAGTATTTAAAGTAACCAGCTTAAGCCGGTATTCTTTAATGCCTGGCAATCCTTTTAAATAGTTAGTATAATGGCGGCGCATTTCATAAATACCGACTTTGGGTCCCTTCCATTCAAAAGATTTATGTAAATGTTTTTTGCAAACAGCCACACGGTCTTCAATGGTCGGCGAAGGCAAATGCTCGCCGGTGTTTAAGAAATGCTTTATCTCATTAAAAATCCAGGGGTATCCAATGGCCGCCCGGCCAATCATGATGCCATCAACACCATATTTGTTTTTGTATTCCAATGTTTTTTCAGGACTGTCAATATCGCCATTACCAAAAATGGGAATATTAATCCTTGGGTTATTTTTTACTTTGCCAATCAGTTCCCAGTCTGCACTGCCTTTGTACATCTGTGTTCTGGTACGTCCATGAATAGCCAGGGCTTTTATACCAACATCCTGTAAACGTTCAGCAACCTCTTCAATGTTTTTGGTATTATCATCCCAGCCCAATCTTGTTTTAACAGTAACCGGCAGCGATGTTGATTTTACAACCGCACTCGTTAAACGAACCATCAGGTCAATATCTTTAAGCACACCGGCACCTGCACCTTTTAAGGCTACTTTTTTTACCGGGCAACCAAAATTTATATCTAACAGATCAGGATTGGTAACATCCACAATTTTTGCTGCCAGGGCCAGGCTTTCCTCATCACCGCCGAATATCTGAATACCCACAGGCTTCTCATAATCAAATATGTCGAGTTTCTGGCGGCTTTTAATAGCATCCCGTATCAATCCTTCGCTGCTGATGAACTCGGTGTACATCAAATCGGCGCCATGATCCTTGCAAACAGCACGGAACGGCGGGTCACTAACGTCCTCCATAGGAGCCAGTAACAGCGGAAAATCAGGTAATTGTATAGGGCCTATATTTGGCATTTTATTTTTTAAAACTATTACTCATTGTATATTGCGCCTGCAAATTTACATTAAATCGGCTTAGGTATGGAATACAGGAGTGTAAAAGGTTTTACGGGGTTAGGACAATTAGGCATACTGCTTGTTTTTTTAGGTGCAGGATTCATTTTAACAGCAATCATTCAGTTGTTTATTGTTATGCCATTGATTCCTTCTGGCTTACCCATGGATAAAATGGCCGATGAAATGATGAAAGCATTATTAGACCCCAAAAATGTGGGATTGGCCAGACTTAGCCAGGTGCTGGGCACATTCTGCCTGTTATTTTTGCCGGCCGTAATGTATTTACTGGTTTGCCACGGAAAAAATAAATTCTGGCTGGGGTTTAATAAACATATTAATGCCCGGCAGATATTACTGGGCTTCTTTCTTATTTTTTTAGCCAACATCATTGCTAATCCGTTGGCCGATTTAAGCAGAACACTGATTAATAATTTCCCCGATTTGAATGCTGCAGGCATGCGTATGGAAGCGGAATATAATCAGCAGGTAACAGCATTAAGTAATTTAAAAAGCTGGGGCGAATTTTTCATGGCCATTGCCATTATGGCTTTTTTTCCGGCATTGTTCGAGGAGGTGTTTTTCAGGGGGGCAGTGCAGAATTTACTGGAGCGCTGGTGGAAAATGCCATTGCTCGCCATAATTGTTACTTCTTTATTGTTTAGTCTGATACACATGTCGGTGTATTTATTTTTAAGCCGGGCAGTACTTGGTTTTGTTTTGGGACTGATGTACCAACGGAGTAAAAACCTGTGGGTAAATATCATTGCTCATTTTTTAAATAATACGGTTGCGGTAATTCAGTTGTTCTGGATATCGAGGCATGCCGAAAAAATAGAAGTAGATAAACTTGATCCCAAAGTGCCGATCTGGGGCGGACTGATAGCTCTTGGAGTTGCTTATGGTTTGTTTTTACTTTTCGAAAAAGTATCTGACAAAAACCGTAAACAGATTGCCTTTGAAGAGCAGGATCTGCTTGAGCATAACGATATTTTACATTCCTTTCCTGAAAATAAAAACGGATAATTTTGGCATTAAACATCCAGGTATTTAAAACAAGAGCCTTAACAGCACTGCTTTTTGTAGTTGTGATGCTGACTGGGTTACTTTGGAATTTCTGGAGTTTTGCGATTTTGTTTACGGTGATACATTTTGGGTGTTGGTTTGAATTTGTTAAGCTGATGAAGAAAATTTATGCAGAGAAGTATTTGAAGTATTGCTTGTTAGGATTGATTTATATTACTCTTCCGATATTTTTAATGTTTGGTTTGCATGAGACAACTATTGCCTTTTTTTCAAATGATGTTTCTGATGCACCTTGCTTTCCAACAGAATATTCGGAGTCGTTTCGATTTACAATAATTATTTTCACAATTGCAGTTATCTGGATAAATGATACAATGGCTTACTTGGTTGGGTCTTTTATTGGTAAGACACCACTCACAGAAATTTCACCTAAGAAGACTTGGGAAGGAACTTTAGGTGGTGCCATTCTTGCTGTTACAGTTGCAGTGTTTTTTGCCTGGTCGTTGAATCTAAACATCCTTCATATTTCAATTCTGACAACCATAATAACAGCTGCTGGCACCTTCGGCGATCTCTTTGAAAGCAAATTAAAACGCATGGCCGATGTTAAGGACAGCGGCAGTTTTATGCCAGGCCATGGCGGCTTTTTAGACAGATTTGATTCGCTTTTATTTGCAGTGCCTGTAGTATGGCTTTATGTTTATCTTTTTTATTATGGTTTCAGTATCCAACACATAATACAGAACTCATAACCCATAACTGTTTATATTTGCAGCTTAATTCAATCTAATGACTATACACCGGGAAGGATACCCAACTATTGCTATTGCAACTTTAATTTTTGGAGCTATTAATGTATCCGTTTACTTTTTTTTCAGCGCCTCATTAATGTGGCTTTGTAATATCATTTTCATACTAACACTTGGCTTGTTATTATTTCTTATCTCATTTTTTCGCATACCTAACCGTAAACTCACTATACAGGATGGGGCTATTGTTGCACCTGCCGATGGTAAAGTGGTGGTAATTGAAGAAACTACCGATGTGGAATATTTTAAAGACAAGCGCCTGCAGGTTTCTATTTTTATGAGCCCTGCCAATGTGCATGTAAACCGTAACCCGATAGATGGAGAAGTAGTGTACAATCAATACCACAAAGGCAAATACCTGGTGGCCTGGCATCCCAAATCATCTACCGATAATGAACGTCATTCGGTGGTAATTAAAAAAGATAATATAGAAATACTGGTAAAACAGATTGCCGGAGCGCTGGCCAAACGTATTGTAAATTATTTACAGGTAGGCCAAAAAGTAAAGCAGACCGAAGAGATGGGCTTTATTAAATTCGGTAGCCGGGTTGATCTGCTTTTGCCCGTTGGCACAAAAGTGAATGTTGAACTTAATCAGGCCGTACAGGGCGGTGTAACTGTTATAGCTACCTTGTAAAATTTAACTTTTAAAGAGATTGGCGCTATGCAATTTCTGCCCTATATTTACGTTAGTAAAATCAATTAAAAACTATAATCATGAAGAAAGTACTTTTATTAGCAACAGCTTTTATGTTTGTAACAGGGGTTGCTTTAGCCGACAAAGGAAAAAAGAAAAAGAAATGCGCTAAAGGAAAAACCTGCTGCACTAAAGATGCAAAGGCAAAAGAAGCAAAAGCTTGCTGTAAAGACAAGGACAAAACAACAGCTAAACTGTAATTGCCTGCAAAACTATTTACCAACCTTTCTTAACCGAAAGGTTTTTTTATGCTGTAGATTTAAAAAATTGATTCCAGTTCTTTTAAATGAGTGATGGTGTACGTTGGTTTGGTTTGTGGCAGGGCATTGATGTGGTTTACAAAAACAGTGTCCATGCCGGCATCAATGGCTCCTTGTATATCGGCATGCTGGTTATCGCCAATCATAATGCTTTCGGGTAAAGATGCAGCGGCTTTGTTCATGGCAAAATCAAAAATTTCTTTTTTAGGTTTCAGGCTGTTGCTGCCTTCGGATGTTATCACTTCCTTAAAATATCCATTTAAACCACTGTTATTTAATTTACTCCATTGTGTTTTTTCGAAGCCGTTGGTTATTAAGTGAAGCACATATTTTTTTTGTGTGAGATAATCCAGAATTTCAATGGTATGCGGAAAAAGTAATTTTTTTGTAGGCAGTATCTCTAAAAATTTACCACTTAAATCTCTGGCTAAAGGTTCATCAGCAATTTTAAAATCGAGCATGGTACGCCACATCCGTTTCCACTTCAATTCCTCAGAGCTTATCAGTCCTTTATGGTAGCGGTCCCAAAGCACTTCATTATTAAATAAATATTTAGGATAAAAATCCTCAAAAGCGGTATTTATCCTGTTTTGCAGATCAAAGATGGAATATAATTCGGTCAGGGTTTCTTTTGCATTGGCATCAAAATCCCAAAGGGTGTGGTCCAGGTCGAAAAAAAGGTGTTTGTATTTTGGCATCGGGTAATTAAAAGAATTTAAATGAACAGATTACTAACTTTATACCAGCATTGCTTATCATTGCAAGATAACGAATTACCAAAAAATCATGAACATAGTAATAACAGGCGCATCAAAAGGATTTGGCAAAGCCATTGCCGAAGCATTTGCCGACGATAAACAAGGCCACAGTTTTTTTCTTTGTGCCCGTAATAAAGAGGAACTGGAAAGAACAGGAAAAGAATTGCAGGGACGTTTTCCCCGTATCAATATGTACACAATGCCTTGCGATGTGGCCGATAAAAAACAACTGACTGATTTTGTCAACTGGATAAACAGCCATACAGATAAAGTTGATATCCTTGTAAATAATGCAGGTATATTTTTTCCGGGCAGTGTACATAATGAAGAAGATGGCGTGTTGGAAAAAGTAATGCAGGTTAATTTATTTGGTACTTATCATTTAACCAGGCTGCTGTTGCCGGGTATGATTAAGGTAAAAAGCGGACATATTTTTAATATCTGCTCCATTGCTTCGCTGGATGCTTATAATAATGGAGGTGCTTACAGCATCAGCAAATTTGCCATGTATGGCTTCAGTAAAAATTTACGGGAAGAAATGAAACCTCACGGTATTAAAGTTACACATGTATTGCCCGGTGCTGCTTATACCGATAGCTGGAGTGGCAGTGGTATAGATCCTAAACGCATTATGGAAGCAAATGATATCGCCAAAATGGTTTATGCAGCAGCACATCTCAGCCCGCAGGCCTGTGTAGAAGAAATTATTATAAGGCCGCAGTTGGGAGATTTGTAAAATCCTACTTTACTAAGTTATCCGCACTTAAGCTTTCTTAGTTTAACAATTCATTTTGCCCTTTTATACTTTTCATTTTTAAAGGCTGTTTGCAATCCGTTATTTTTGTAATTATCATTATGCATTCAGTTTTACACAAAATAAGCTTACTGTTTTTTTTATTTGTTGGCTATGCCGCAGCGGCCCAGGTAAAATTCTCTGCTATTGCCACACCTGCCCAGATCGGCAAGAATGAATATACCCAGCTAAAACTGATGGTAGAAAATGCGGCCGAAGTACAACAGATTGTTCCGCCCGATTTAAAAAACTTTACCATTGTAAGCGGCCCTAACCAGGAGAGTGGCATGACGATGATAAACGGTGCTGTAAAAAAATATATTGCCTTAAGTTTTATTTTAAAAGCAAAAGCTACCGGTAGTTTTATTATTCCGCCTGCCTTAGCCAAAGCCGATGGTGTTGATTTTAAAAGTAACCCGGTTAAAATAAAAGTAACAGCCAACAGCCAGTCTAATAACAGCGGAACCAATAATTTATTTTCTCCCTTCAGTGGTATGGATCCTTTTGCAGAACCGGCACCCCGCTCATCGTACAACGATTATATTTTACGCAAAGGCGATAACCCGTTGGAAAAAATAAAGAAGAATATGTTTGTACGGGCCGAAGTTGATAAAACTTCCTGCTATGTTGGCGAACCCGTTGTGGCAACATTTAAACTGTACACCCGGCTAAAAAGCGAAAGTAATATAGTTAAGAACGCATCCTTTAACGGTTTTTCAGTAATTGACCTGCAGCAGCCCAATGACATGAGTTACCATGTTGAAAAATTTGAAGGCCGGGAGTACAATGTTTACACACTTCGTAAGGCACAGCTTTATCCACTGTTATCCGGAAACCTGGAACTGGGTATTGCTGAGGTTGAAAACAATGTACGTTTTATTAAAGCTGAATATGCTGATCGCCAGCGTGACCTGTTGAATGATATGTTCAGAGACTTTGCAGATGCAGGTATTCCGGCCGAAGGCATGGAGACTCATAAAATAACATTGCGGAATCAACCTTTATCAATTTTAGTAAAACCATTACCCGACGCCAATAAACCGGCTGGTTATAAAGGCGCTGTTGGTAATTTTGATATTGATGTAAAAGTTGAGAAAGATAATTTTACAACCGATGATGCCGGTAAATTAGCTATTGTTATCAGTGGCTCGGGTAATTTACAAATGATAAATGCACCCGAAATTACCTGGCCCGAAGGCATTGAAGGATTTGACTCAAAAGCAACAGACGACCTGTATAAAGGCACAGTGCCGGTAAGCGGCCGCAAAATATTTGAATTTCCTTTTACCGTTTCAAAGCCTGGCAGCTATACTATTCCTGCTTTAACGTTCAGTTTTTTTAGTAATCGTGATGCAAAGTATAAAACAGTTAGCAGCAAACCGGTAACTATAACTGTTACTAAGGGATCGGGGAAACCTCAAAAAATAATTACCGACAATCAACCCCGGAAAGCAGATAATTTTCTTACCAGGTTTTTCAGCAACCGCCTGCGGGTTGTAAGCGTTATTGCGGTATTAATTATTATCGGGCTGTTGATCTGGTTAAAAAGAGATACAGCAAAAGAAAATCAAATAACTGCGGAAACTGCCTTGCAGGAAGAGTTGCCTGTTAATGAAAACCCCGTAGAAGAGATTATACAAAGTCAACAAAACCCTTTAGCCAATGCAGAGGAATATCTGCAAAAGCAGGATGGCAAAGCATTTTATATTGCTTTGAATGAAGGGTTGAAAAATTTTCTTGCAAAAAAATTTGCTATAGCCCCCGAAGAACTCAATAAGAAAAACATTACCGAACAGGTGGATAATAAAGGCATAGCCAATGAAACAGCTATGCAGTTGTATGCTTTAATTGATGAAATAGAATTTCAATTGTACACACCGTTTACCGAAACAGAAAAGATGAAAGAAATGTATGAACGTACAAATGACCTTATTCAACTGATAAATACCTACCACAGTTAAGAAGCCGTAAACTTGTACCCAGCCCCACGTACCGAATGAAAATACTCAGGGTCACGGCTATCTGTTTCAAAATATTTTCGAAAGTTCAGGATAAAATTATCGATGGTACGGGTAGTAGGATAAACATTGTAACCCCAAACTACCTGTAATATTTTTTCACGGGTTACTACTTCATTTTTATTTTCAACCAGTAACTTCAGCAGCATGATCTCTTTTTTGGTGAGTGTTATTTTCTCACCTTTTTTTGTAAAAGCTTCAGAGGCTTTAAAATCAATTTTATTTTTTCCAAAACTGTAAACATCGGGTAAGGGTTGTTTGCTGCTCAGGCGTTCACTTTTTTTAATAAGGTTGCTAACCCGTATCAGTAACTCTTCCAGGTTAAATGGTTTGGTAAGGTAATCATCGGCTCCTTTTTTAAGGCCAAGCACCCTGTCGGCACTGCTGTTTTTTGCACTCAGTATCAGTATAGGGA
>JBATAS010000386.1:0-3244 GCA_049661965.1 Ferruginibacter sp.
CATCCTTATTAAAACCCGGCGAACTTACGCTGATGTACCGCGACTTTATCGAAGACATAATAAGGCAACAACCTGACATGTACCTGTGGAGCCACAAACGTTTTAAGTTTGAGTGGAAAGAGGAGTATTCAGTTTTATGGGTTGATAAAAAACCAGTACCATCAATTTAAAACACTTGCTTCTTTCTCAACCTTGATGTTTTCCTGTTCTTTAATTTTATTCCAGCCGCCTAAAACATTTCTCAGGTTATGTGTTCCTTCTCTTTTTAAAAGTGAAGCAGCAATCACACTTCTGTAGCCACCTGCACAGTGTACATATAAATTCTGATTGTCTTCAAAATGCGCAAGGTTAACAACATCGTTCATTTCATTCAACGGCAGATTTTGTGCATCTTTAATATGGCCGTCGGCAAATTCAGTCTCTCTTCTTACATCCACAATCACTAAATTCGGATCGTGAGGTATATCCATAGCCAGTTCATCGGCTTCTACATCAATGATCATATCCACGGTCTCACCGGCATTTTGCCAGGCTTCAAACCCTCCCTGTAAATAGCCCTGTATTTTTGCAAAGCCTACTCTTGATAAACGGATTATTGATTCTTCTTCTTTTCCTGGTTCTGTTATAAGTATCATTGGCTTATCAAACGACAATAAACTGCCTGCCCATTCAGCAAAGCGGCCTTCAAGACCAATAAAAATACTGCCGGGTATAAATCCTTTTGTAAATATGGTTGCATGTCTGGTATCTAAAACCAACACATCATCAGCCTGTAATTTTTTAAACTCATCAATTGATAATGCAGTTAATCCCTTTTGTTTAATTGTATCCAGGCTTTCGTATCCCTGCATATTTATTTTTGCATTGATGGGAAAGTATTGTGGAGCAACGCCTAGCCCGTCAGTAACAGCAGCAACAAATTCTTCCTTGCTTTGAGGTTGCAAGGCATAGTTGGTTTTCTTTTGCTCACCAATTGTACTAAAGGTTTCAGGCCCCATATTTTTACCGCAACTGCTGCCTGCACCATGTGCCGGGTAAACCAGCACATCATCAGCCAATGAAAGGATTTTATTTTGAATGGTATCATACATGATACCTGCAAGTTCCGCACTGCTCATATTCCCGCTGCTGAGATCCGGCCGGCCTACATCACCAACAAACAATGTATCGCCGGTAAAAATTGCATGCGGATTGTCATTTTCATCTCTTAATAAATAACAGCTGCTTTCCAATGTATGTCCCGGTGTATGTAAAACCTGGATGGTTATTTTTCCCAACTTGAATATTTCGCCATCTTTGCTGTTATAAACTTCATAATCGGTTTTTGCACCCGGACCATAGATAATTGGAGCTCCTGTTAATTTGCTAAGATCAATATGACCGCTTACAAAATCGGCATGAAAATGTGTTTCAAAAATATACTTGATACCGGCATTATTTTCTTTAGCCAGTTTAATGTATTCATCTGTATCTCTCAGCGGATCAATGATGGCCACTTCTCCCTCACTTTCTATATAATAAGCAGCTTCACTAAGGCAGCCGGTGTATAATTGTTTTATTAACATGGTGAATTTTTTATTGATTCAGTTTGAATGGGCAAAGGTAAAAATAAAAAAGCGTTCCGGCTGCTGCCGAAACGCTGTAAAAATTTTTTGCAGAAATTTTAACCTACCAAGTCCTTTACAAACTGGCTGATTTCGTCAATACGCTTGTAATTAACGGTGTAGAAAATAAATTTTCCATCACGTTCTGTATTAACTATACCTGCTTTACGTAAGATGGCAAGGTGCTGCGAAGCAACTGATTGCTCTAACCGTAAACGAACATAAATTTCTGTAACTGTAATCTTTTTTTCTTCTTCAATTAATTTGAGTAATTGTTGGCGTAGCTTATGGTTTAAAGCCCGCAATACCAATGCTGCTTTTTTAAGCGCATGATAATCCACATTTACTGCAGAATTAGCTGGAATTTTTGCAGATGCTGACGCATCCTGCTCACGTGTTTGAGACGCAACCATCATAAGGATTAAATTTTAATTATGCTTGAACAATGTTTGAACTTTACAAATATACTAATAATTGTTTATGCAACTATATATATTTACGAAAGGATAACGTTTTTTTTAGATTATTATTTTAGCTAGTTGTTAACTGTTTGAAATTCTTTTACATATAACGGTTCACAGTAAGCTAATTCGGTAAAAGTTTTTTTTAAAAAAAGGATATTTGATTGTTTACTCATGGCTTCAGGCAGGATTAGTACATTTTCGAACAATGCATTTTTATTATTACAAACAACTTTCCATTTATCTGAACCGTTTCCAAAAAAAAGTATTTTATTATCTTCTAACTCCTGTTTAAAAGATAAGGTGTTCAATATCATGGCACATGGTGCAAGTTGTTTATTCAAGTCAAAATCGTAAATAGCAGTAAACACTTCCATGCGCCTGGCATCTATCATGGGGCAGTATAAAAAAACTTCTTTTGTATTTTTTTGGATAGAAATAGCGGAGGCTGTCAACAATTCTAATGTACCAATCATAATTAAGGGTTTTTGCAATGCATAACATAAACCCTTTGCACTTGCCAATCCAACCCTTAAACCCGTATAAGAACCGGGGCCAGCTGTTACAGCAAAAGCATCAATATCGGTTAATTGCAGACCCATGGATTTTATTAATTGATCAATTGCCGGTTGTAAAAAAGAAGCATGCTCTTTTTGAGAGTCGCTAAACATTACCTGTAATACAGTACCATCTTTTGCAATACTTATATGTGCCCTTTCAGAAGCTGTATCTATATTTAAAATTAAACTCATTATTTATTTTCATTTACTTCCTTATACAACAATTCTGCTGGCTGGTAACGGGCATCTGTTTCATTTAATTTTTGCAGTAAGGCTAAAATGTTTTGGGTACCAATCAGTTCTGCCCATTCAAAGGGGCCGTACGGATAATTAGTCCCCAGTTTCATGGCAGTATCAATTTCTTGTTTGCTGCTTACATTATCCTCCACAGCAAAATAAGCTTCGTTGATGATCATTGATATTACTCTTGCAGAAATAAAACCGGGCTCATCAGCTGTAGTATTAATTTTTTTATTCAATGCCTGTAAAACAGATACAGTATCATCATTTATACTTCCGGCAATTTCCCAGTTACTGCGTATTAAGAAAGTTGTCCAGCCATTAATACGTAAAACATTTGCAGGTGCCCCCGACTCTTTTAAAGTTTGAATTACAGCAT
>JBATAS010000387.1:0-1662 GCA_049661965.1 Ferruginibacter sp.
TTGAAGCATGTGAAGGCACTGACCGGCCTTGCCGGCAGATGGGATGTTATTGCAGAGCAGCCAACCATTATTCTTGATGTTGCCCATAACGAAGACGGCTTAAAACAATTGCTGGAACAACTTGCGCTTGTGAAGCCAGCAACATCACGGCTACATATGATTATAGGAATGGTTAAAGATAAAGATGTAAACAAAGCACTTATCATACTGCCAAAAGATGCAACGTATTATTTCAGCAATGCCCATACAGACAGGGCCATGCCACACGAAGTACTAAAAGAAAAAGCAGCGGGCCTTAATTTATCGGGCAACAGCTATGATGACGTAAATACTGCCATCAGCGCAGCCATATCTGCAGCTGCAGCCAGTGATACCATTATAGTTTGCGGAAGTGTATTTTTAATTGCAGAAGTTGATACCGCTTTATTCAGCAGCCTGCCCGGCATCTAATTTATTAAATGCATAAAACAAACACGCAACATGCATCGCCTGTTTAAATTCATTTTTCATCAGCATCTGCCTTACCGTTTCAAGCGGTAATAATTTTATTTTAATTTCTTCATTGGCATCTAATTGCTGCGATGCCACTTTCTTGCCGCCTGTTGCCAGGTACAGGTCTGTATAATTATTAAGTACACCCGGATTTGCAGCAACTCTTGCCAAAAAAACATAGTTGGTAAATTCGTAGCCTGTTTCTTCCAGCAATTCTCTGGCAATTGCTTTACCTGACGATTCTCCTGCATCTACAAAACCACCGGGTATTTCAATCAGTGATTCTTCTACAGGATGGCGATATTGTTCTGCCAGTACCACTTCATTATTATCGGTAACAGCCATCGCACAAACAGAAGTAGGTAGCTCAACTACAAAATACGGATCAACAATTTGCCCGTCGGGCATTTCACAAACATCTTTACGGGCAGTAAAGTAAATATGCTTACTTATGTATTCGGAAGAAAGTTTTTTCCAGATCATTTTATTGGTTATTGGTTATCAGTTAATGGTATGGACCTACCGATTAACAATTAACTATTAACTGTATTAACAGCTTTACCATCTCATTCTTTCTCTTAACGAAGTAATATGTGCTGTATGATGTTTACTGTGCCATGCATACATACCCAGCAGATCCCAAAGTGTAAATTCCTTTTTATGTTCAGGATGAAAAACTGTTTTTTGCAGGTCTGCATCATTCATATTTTTCAGAATTTCGTACCAACGAATATGTAAACTGTGCAGCAACGTCAGCGAAATATTGATGGGCAGGTTTTTGGTATCAACCATTTCGGCCCATGCAGCTTCATCATATGGTTTAATAGAAGGATTGTCTTCGGTAAGGCCAAGTTTAAAGCGCATATAAGCATTCATATGGCTGTCGGCAACATGATGCACCACCTGTTTAACAGTCCACCCGCCTTGCCTGTACACCGTATCCAACTGTGCTTCATCCAGGTTAAGTACAGCGTTTTCTAAATGTTGTGGCAGGTTTTTAATATCAATCAGCCACTCCCCTTGTAATTTTTTGGAGAATGGCTGAACAATATATTTCCCTATCGGGTATCTTAAATCTTCGGTCATAGGTTGTTCTTATTTTTCCATTGCTGGCCTTATGTCTTCCAGCGATATTTCAAACATTAATGTTGCATTTGGAGGAATAGCGCT
>JBATAS010000388.1:0-2438 GCA_049661965.1 Ferruginibacter sp.
GTCCTAATGCAGCGAATCAAAGGGAAATAATAAACTATAAAACAGTAAGTGTATTTGAATTGAAATAGAACAACAATACTGTAACAAGTTTTTTTTACTGAATAATTATTCTGATATCCCGGTATTCTTTTAAAAAACAGTAACCATGAAAAAGATATTGACAAAAAAAAACACAAAATAATTTTTAAACACAAAAAAGTATAGCCATGACAACAACAATTCTTACAACAAAAAAACATTCAATTGCTGCATCCTTATTGCTGCTGATCCTAACCCTGTTATCTTTCAGTTCCTGTAAAAAAGATAAAGACGATAAAACCCATCCGTCATCCTATTCATCCGAAGTACTGGATAAATGGATGACATTGCAACTGCGTTTGCTGCGTAACGGAACCGGCGTTGCCAACCAGGCATACTCCAGGCATTTTGCTTATGCCGGCGTAGCTGCATTGGAATCGCTGGAACCGGGATTACACTCAAAATGGAAGGGACAGTGGAATGGCCTGGCAGGACTTCCTGTTGCCAACCATTCTGTAAAATATTACTATCCGGCTAATGTGAATGCAGCGATGGCGTCCATCAACAGGTCATTTTTCCCAAATGCAAATGCTGCAGATAAGGCGGCCATTGATTCGCTGGAAGCAGCATTAACACAGGAATTTCTTACCAAACAAACCCAACAGGTAATTAACAGCTCCTCAGATTTTGGAAAAGCAGTGGCAACAGCCGTATTCAACTGGGCCGAAACGGATGGATATAAAAATGCAAGCAATCCGTATACTCCGCCAACAGGTCCGGGTAAATGGGTGCCAACTCCGCCGGCCAACGCAAATCCTTCAACACCATACTGGGGCAATAACCGTACGATAGTGATTGGCAGTATTGAAAATACCATGCCTGCTGCACCACCGGCTTATTCTGTTGAACCCAATTCGCCTTTTTTCCTGATGGTAAAACAGGTGTATGATGTTTCGCAAAATCTTACCGAAGATCAGAAAGCCATGGCAACCTTCTGGAGAGATGTACCGGGTGCAACTTCTCCGGGCCACTGGCTAAGTATTGTACAACAGGTGGTGAAAAAAACCGGAGCCTCTCTTGATAAAGCGGCATTGGCTTATGCACTTACCGGTGCAGCGCTTAACGATGCGTTGATCACCTGCTTTAAAGCAAAATATCAGTATAACCTGGTAAGGCCAATCACTTATATAAGAGATGTGATGGAGCAAGGTTCTTGGAATTCGTTCCTGACCACACCGCCGCATCCCGAGTATGTATCAGCACATGCATCGCTTTCTGCTGCAGCAGCGGCCACCATGCAAAAGCTGTTTGGCGATATTGGTTCGTTTACCGACCGTACTTACGATTACCTTGGTTATGCTCCAAGAACTTATACTTCTTTAACCGCCATTGGTGAAGAAGCATCACAATCCAGATTGTATGCAGGCATCCATTACCAGTTATCTATTACTGGTGGTATTACACAGGGAAGAAAAGTGGCTGATAACATTTTTAATAAACATAATTAACAGGGACGTTTTTAAATATGGCTTCTCCTGAAATTCAGGGGAAGCCTTTAAAAAAATTATCATGAAAAAAAGATCGATAATAATTACCATTTGTGCGGCCGTAATGTTGATAACAGCCTGCAAAAAAGATAAAGAATCAATTCCGGTCTCCGCCACAGGATATTGGACAGGCGGAGTGTCAATTTATGATGTTGTGTTGTTAAACCGGGAAAACGGAACGACCCGTCTTTTTATGGCAGTGCCAAATGGTGATACAGCAGCAGCCACAGGAAAAGTGGACGGGACGTACACACTTAATGGAAATATGTACAGGGCAGAGTTTCCTTCGGGTATGGATACAGCTATTATTGAAACAATTATTAAGGAAGATGAACCGGGTTTGATGAAAGGATACTATACCACCAAATTGACTCCTGGCACCAGGTTTCCTGCTGAGCTTAGGAAATAATACATGAATTTTTAAACCATAATCAGTCTTACAATGAAAAAAAGATCAATACTAATTACCATTTGTACGGCTGTACTATTAATAACAGCCTGCAAAAAAGAAACAACTGAGCCAGAAATTAATCCTGCCGGCTACTGGAAAGGATATGCATTCACATTCCATACAGCAATTCTAAATAAGGACAATGGCACATCCCGGCTATACTTAAGAATAGTTGGAACGGATACCGCCAACGCTTCCGCTATCAGGGATGGAAACTTTACAATTTCAGGAGGAGAATTCAAAGGCACTTATTACGATGGTGCTGATACTGCATATTCAATTGAAGCAGATTTTGCATCGCATAATACCCTGACAGGGATAATGATATTTTCCAGTACCGGTGAGGCAATTCCATTTGATTTCAGAAGACAACCTTAATGATGAACACAAAACAGGAGTATAAACCATGAAAACTATTAGGC
>JBATAS010000389.1:0-5755 GCA_049661965.1 Ferruginibacter sp.
GTGCTGGTTTTTAAAGTATCGTAATAAATACCCGTTTTATTTTGAAATTTGCCGCCTGCAAAATAAGTTTCGCCCTGGCAGATATTTTTGCTGATGGTATTTATAATTCTGCTGATGTTTAAATTGAGTGTAATGATAATGCTGTCGCAACCCGTAATATCTAAAACAAGATGTGTGTAGGTACCGGTTGAGTCGTATGTTTTATTGTTGAGTGTATAAGCTGTACAGGAATTTATATTCATGATAGCCGTTGCTGCTGAATTGGGACATTGTTTCAGTTTCTGAATAAATATTTCACTCTCTCCTGCCGAAGTTAATTTATGTTCGCCGGGGCCATTATCAAAATCAATGCTGCCCTCAAAAGTTCCACCTACATAAATATTATTTTGACTGTCTACATGTAATGAATAGCCGCTGCCATAATAAGTACCTGTAGCTTCTGCCACCCAAATTAATTCACCGGCATCAGTAAGTTTTAAAACAAAAATATCGGGGTCGGCTACTGCGGTATAAACTTTACTGACGGGACCGGGGTCAAAATCAACACTGCCATTATAGTGACCAGTGGTATAAATATTATGGGCAGCATCAATGTCCATGCTGAAAACTTTTTGAAAAGACGGGCCGCCAATCTGTTTTACCCATACGATGTTAAAGTCAAGATCATATTTTGCAATAAAAATATCTTCATCATCAATAGGCGAACTTAGTATGGCTGTATTGATACCGATATCAAAATCTGCCCGGCCATCAAACTGACCTGCAATATAAATATGATCAGTATTATCAATTTTCAGGCTGATGGGACGTACCCGGCTATCGCTTCCCAACTGCCCGGCTTTTATAAAATTACCAGCTGGACTAAGTTTTAAAATAAATCCATCGCCCAAAGCCGGCGAGGTTAAAATAAAATCGCCGGGGCCTGGATCGAAGTCAACAGTTTCCCAAAAAAAACCAGTACTGTAAACATTGTTTTGTGCATCAAGCCCAATAGAATAAGCTGCATCTGATGAAACACCACCAACCTGTTTTGCCCATAAAAAATTACCTGCATTATTTAATTTGCAGATAAAAATATCTGTAGATCCCTTTGATGTCATATTAAAAACGCCGGGGCCTGTATCAAAATCGGCTGTGCCTTCAAAATAACCATTCATGTAAATATTACCTGCGTTATCTAAAACAATGGCATTACAAAAATCGTTGGTGGGGCCACCAAAACTTTTTGCCCATATAAAATTTCCGTTATTATCAAACTTGCTTATAAAGATATCTTCATTACCTGTTGAAGTTAAGGTGGTAATGCCGGGGCCGGGATCAAAATCAAGTGAACCAAAAAATATTCCGGTTATGTAAATATTACCAGCCTGGTCAAGGCTGATGAAGTTACCGGCCTGGTACCTGAAATCGCCAATGGTTTTAGCCCAGATAAGTTTACCGGTTGTGCTGTATTTTGTTAAGAAGATATCTTCTGCATTTACAGAGGTAAGGTTGAAAATACCAGGGCCGGGATCAAAATCAACTGTTGTGGAATAAAAGCCCGTTGCATATACATTACCCTGGGCATCTGTAATAATTGATTTGCAGACATCGTAAGAATTTCCATGCATGGCATTTGCCCAATCTAATTTTACAGTTTGCGAAAAAACAGTTGCAGGAAGCAATACAATCAAAAGCCTCAATATGGTTAAAACTGTTTTCATTAGTATAACTAAACGAAAAAAACAGGTAAAAGGTTTCGTTGCAAATGATAATACCGCCTGTTGCTTATAAATATACTAAAAACCTGCCGGTTCAGCAGGCAAAAAAGAGCGCTTACATTATGTATCTTGCAGCCTATGTTTTTTTCTACATTATCCATAGTTCAGTTTAAGAATTATCATTCTTCGTCATTTGATTTTACCGAACGGGTAGTTGGTATCTGCGGCCTTAATGGTAAAGGCAAGACTAACCTGCTGGATGCTGCTTACTATTGTTGTTTTACAAAAAGTTATTTTACCAGGATTGACGGTCAGAACACGGGATTTGAGCATGATGGTTTCAGGCTCGAATTAAAAACTACAGCTCCATCATCTGGAAATGGAAAAGGTACTGAAAAGAATGTAGCATTACCAAAGACTAATGATATTGTTTGTATTTTCAGAGGTACCGGAAAAAAAGAAGTGTTATTGAATGGTGTTGCCTATACCCGGTTTTCGGAACATATCGGCAGGTTTCCAGCGGTTATGATTGCGCCGGATGATATACAGTTAATTACAGCAGGCAGCGAAGAAAGAAGGCGGTTTATGGATACTGTACTTAGCCAGATGGATGCAGACTATCTGCAACAACTAATGGTATATAATAAAGTATTACAGCAACGAAATAGTTTATTAAAGCGGTTTGCAGAACAGGGGAAAACTGATTGGCCATTGCTGGAAGTATTGGATGAGCAATTGATAAAACCCGGTGAATATATTTACGCCAAGCGAAGATCGTTTACCGAGGCACTGATACCATTAGTGCAAAAATTTTATACACAGATTGCTGATAATAACGAAGAGATAAGTTTGCAATACGACAGCCGCTTAAACGACAGCGGTTTTTATGAACTGCTCAATAATTTCAGACAAAAAGATTTTTTAATGCAGCGCAGTAATGCCGGTGTGCATAAGGATGATATTTTATTTCAGTTGAACGGGCAGGTATTTAAAAGCACTGCATCGCAGGGGCAGCGGAAGAGTTTACTGTTTGCACTTAAACTGGCCGAGTTTGAACTGTTGAAAGCCAATAAAGGTTTTGCCCCCCTCCTGCTGCTGGATGATGTATTTGAAAAACTGGATGATAACCGGATGCAGCAGCTTTTACATTGGGTTTGTAAAGAAAATGAAGGACAGGTTTTTATTACTGATACCCATAAAGAAAGATTGCAGGATGCGTTCGAAAAACTGGATACAGCTTACCAGATAATTGAATTGTAACTTATTACTGGTACAAAGTCATTTATCATTGGATACACTTGTACATAAGGATAAATAACCATTGACTCAATGACTTAATGACTTAATGACTTAATTTTACCCCATGGCAGAAATTTCTTTACAGGATGCAATACAACAGTTTTTGCAAAAAAGCCGGCTTAAAAGCGGTATACAGGCATTACGTATTGAAGATGTATGGGAAGAAGTAATGGGTAAAACCATTGCTAAGTACACTGATAAGATACAGATCATCAACGCTACATTATTTATAACCACCACAGTTGCTCCGCTGAAAAATGAATTGTTATATCAAAAAGATAAAATTGTGGAAAGGGTTAATGAAGCACTTGGAGGGAAAACAATAAAGGATGTTATTATTAAGTAAAGAAGCCCAAATCCTTCAACACTCATTTATTCTCCAAAGGCCTCACTGTATATCCTTCTTTTCGTAATAAATTTATCAATCCATTTTCGCCAACCAGATGCCCTGTGCCAACTGCTACAAAAACAGTATTGTCTTTCATAATTGGTTTTAACTGGCTAACCCAGTTTTTATTCCTGCCATCTAATAATATTTCCTGGTTTCCTTCCATACCAAATTCCTTATCAAAAACCAGTTTTTCAATTTCTTTCATATCCTGCTCTTTATACGCCTGGTTCATTAAGGCAAAATATTTTTTCGAATTATCCATACTGTCAATGGCATGTAATAATTCTTCGGCCTGTTTTTCATAAGGTATACTATCGAATACTGCAGCCTGGAAAGCCATAGTCTCCAATCCTTTTATTTCTTTATCATTTTCTTTAGCTATGCTCATTATCTCCTGCTCTACTCCGCTTATGGCATCGCAAGGCATCATTTTAGGATATAACAATGCCACTAAAAAAAACGGTTTCATATTTTGAAACATACCAATTGACGTTTGCATACTGTCTTTAAAAAAGCTGACAACCCTTTCGTAAGCTTCAGGTGTGTATAAATCTTTCAGCTTTCTTTTATCCTTCATGCTCATCAGTTTTATAGCACCAAATACAGTTGCCGGATCATCCATGTCCAGTTCAAGATAAATTTCGTGGCTGTTGGCAATTGCCTGTTTACAGGCATTGCTGAAATGTATATCTTCCTTACACAATAAATGAAATGTACCAAACAGGTAGCTGGGTTTGGTAATACCATTGCCGCTTATCTCCCAAAGCAAAGTATTCCCGTCGGCGTTAGTCTTAAGATTTTGTGCAGGCGTTTGGGCACTTACCGAGCCCAGGCATACAAGCAGGTTAAAAAAATATATAATCTTCATTCAATAAAATTACTGATTTGATAGTAATGATTGGGTGTTTTTAATATATTAGCGTAAACATTTCATCATGAAAACTGCTGTAGTTTCAATTCTGCTGACTTGTATATTTTCACTTAGTGTAATTGCACAAAAAGGCCAGTCATCTTTTAGCAAAGTAGATAAAGAAGATCTCCTGATGACAGATTGTGATTTTGATAAAGGTGCCGAGGCTGTAAAACTGATTGATTGGGGAAGTGTTACATACCTGGGACGCTCAAGGGAACTGATATATTTTGCCACACGTTATGAGCGTAGGGTACGCATAAAGATTCTCAAAGAAAAAGGCCTTTCCTATGCAAACCTGGTGATTCCTTTTCTTGCCTACGACGGTTATGAGAAAATTGAAAACCTAGAAGCCAATACCTATAATATAGATGAAGCCGGAAATGTGATTACCACTAAAGTATCAAAAGCCTCTATCTATAAAAAGAAGATCAACGAAGGGGTTAGTGAAATGATCATTGCATTTCCTGAAGCGAAGGTTGGCAGTGTGATTGAATATGCATACACAATGGAACGGGGTTATTCTACCACAATCAATGATTGGGACTTCCAGAGTAAGATACCTGTACGCTACAGTGAATATGTAGTGACAATCCCCTCCTATCTTCATTTTAAACCAAAACCGTTCGTAAGGGATAAAATGAACACCAGAGAAGTAGAATCAAAAACACATAATTCCATCAATCCGTCAACCGGGGTACGGGAATATACCATGAAGAAATTTTACAGCATGCAGAATGTAAAGGGACTCATGGATGAGCCATTTATGGGAGCTGCAAAAGATTACAGGCAAAGAATAGAATTCCTGCTTAACCAGATAGAAGTTTATGGTAATGATATTGTTGACCTGCGGATATCCTGGAGTAATGTAGTAGAAGACCTGATAAAATCGAAATACTTTGGCCAGCAATTAGAAGCTTTTATGCCAAAAACCCTGCAACTCGTTGAACAGTGGAAAAAAATTCCTGACCAAAAGACAAAGATCAAGACCATATTAAAACATGTACAGGAAACCATAGCCTGGAATGAAGACGAAGGATTCCTTTCCTACGATGGCATAGAAGATGCCTACCGGAAAAAAGAGGGTAACCTTGCCGATATCAATCTTACACTGTTGACCCTGCTAAAAAAAAGCGGAGTAGAGGCTGATCCTATACTATTCAGCACACGTAATCATGGTTTGGTGAATACCATGTATCCCGAACCTAATCAGTTCAATGCTGTGATGGTTTATATCCCCATAGAAGAAGGTAAATATTGGATAGTGGACGCAACTGATAAATTATCTCCTTGTACCATGATCCCTTCGCAGGTAGTTAATTCAAATGGTTTCCTCATTCAGGGAAATGGGGGCAAATGGATTGAAGTATTGGAAAACAAAATTAAATACAAAGTATTTACGGCCATCAAAGCCAACCTGGATGCAGAAGGCCGTATGCAAGGCGAAGTGATAGT
>JBATAS010000390.1:0-2066 GCA_049661965.1 Ferruginibacter sp.
TAACTCGTCATTAAACTGATGAATTTTTTTGCTGCGGTTTCGTCTGCTGTACGGTCAATTAAATTTTGCTCAACACCGCAGAGTTCCGGAAATTCCGCCAGCAATATTCTACCGCCCAATGCAACAACAAGGTCACTGCAGTAACCAACAGCCGGGTTTGCAGAGATACCACTGAAACCATCGCTGCCGCCACATTTTACGCCGATGCATAATTTGCTGAGCGGTGCAGGTTTTCTTTCTGCTTTATTAATTTCAATTAACCCGGTAAAGGTTTTTTGTATAGCTTCGGCAATCAGTTGTTCTTCGCTTTGCGATTGCTGTTGCTCAAAAATGTATAATGGTTTATCAAATTTTGGATTAAGCGCATTCAAATCATTTTTAAAATCCTGCACCTGCAAATTCTGGCAACCTAGACTTAAAACCGTAACACCCGCCACATTTGGGTGGTTGGCATAAGAAGCCAGCAACTTGCTTAACACTGCTGCATCCTGCCGTATCCCACCGCATCCACCCTGGTGATTGAGGAATTTTATACCGTCAACGTTTTCAAAAACACGGCTGGTTTTGTTCTGATTATTTGCAGAAAGATCAACAGCAGAAATATTTTCTCCTTTTTTAAAAGCTTCTACCAATTGATGAGCATACTGTTTATACTTTGCGGTTACTGCATAACCAAGTTCGTTATGCAGCGCTTCACGTATCACATCAAGATTCCTGTTCTCACAAAAAACTGTTGGAATAAATAACCAGTAATTGGCTATGCCTACTTCGCCATTGCTGCGATGGTAACCATTAAAAGTTCTGTTTTCAAATTTTGAAACATCAGGTGCATGCCATTCATAATTTACTTTACGATACACAAATGGTTCGGCTGCGTGTTTCAAATTTGCTGTAGAAATGATTCCTCCTTTAGGAATCCCAGTTTGTGCTTTACCAACCATTACACCGTACATGTGGACAATATCCCCAGCTTTCAAATCGGTGGTAACAAATTTATGCTTGGCTGGAATATCATCCTGCAAAACAAATTCTTCTCCTAAATAATTCACCGATTCCCCTTTGGCTAAATTTGTTAAAGCCACTAATACATTATCATCAGGATGAACTTTTACTAATCTGCTTTTCATTTATGCAATACTTTTTTTAGAATGCATCGGATCAATTACCGCCGCCATTCCGGTTTCTTCAATATCATTTAATTTTTCCTGCACAGCTTCGGCAAACCCGGCTAATGCGGTAAGATCATATCCCCACAAAGAAATATCTCTTAATACTGATGTTGCCATTAAAGCAGGTTGTGTATTTTGCCACTTTTCATAAAAATAAAAAGCCTTATCATCTTTTATTGGATATTCGGTTCCATTAAACCTGCCAAAATAATTACCGGATTCTTCCTTAACCGCTTTCATAAAATAAAGAAAAGCAGCAAAACCGGTTGCTATATTTTCGGGTACTTTGTTGTACAAAGAATAATACTGCAGCAAAACCGGAACTACTCTCATTTTCATTTTAGAACTGTATTGCACAGTAATGCTCAACCATTGATGTACGATGAAAGGATTGCGAAACCTGTCGAGGCAATTTACTGCAAATGCTTCTTTTTGAGCCTCAGTAGCCTTGTAAGGAATTGCAGCTGCAATTTCGGTATTCATCAGCATATTGATGTAATGATACATATGCGAATCATCCATTGCATTTTTTACAGTTTCTAATCCGGCTAAAAATGCCACCCCGCAACTTAATGTGTGTGTCCCGTTTAACAACCGAAGTTTAAGTTCTCTAAAGAGATTTATATCTTCTGCAATCACCACGCACTTATCTGCTTTTGCAAATGATAAAATTTCCGCAACTTTTTCATTGCCTTCAATAGCCCAAAATCTGTAAACCTCTGTCATCAACATCAGGTCATCGCCATAACCAACCTCAGTTTCAACATCAGCTTTTAATTCGTCATCGGGCCTGCCAGGAACAATTCTATCAACGAGAGAATTACAAAATGAATTTGCTTTTTCGAGCCAGTCGATAAAACTTTCTTCCAGTCCATTCAAATGTGCAAGCTCAGTAAC
>JBATAS010000391.1:0-10234 GCA_049661965.1 Ferruginibacter sp.
GTAATATCGATGCAGCGAACCATGTCACTGGAAAATCCATTTATGTGGATGATATACCCGTGATGGAAGCTATGTTGTTTGTGAAAGTTTTTGATTCACGGGTCGCTCATGGAAAAATTAAAAGTATCGATTATTCTGTTGCGGCAGAAATGGACGGCATCGTAAAAATATTTTCTTCCAAAGATATTCCTGGTGAAAACCAAATTGGCGGAATTATACAGGACGAGCCCTTCCTTGCCGGTCATGAAGTGCATTTTCGGGGACAACCCATTTTATTAATTATTGCAGAAAGCGAAGATGCTGCTGAGGAAGCAATGGAGAAAATAAAAATTGAAATTGAACCACTTCCAATCATCACTGACCCACGTGTTGCGTTTGCCGCTGGAAATATTTTAAGTCCGTCCAGAAAATTTGTAATGGGTGATGTGAATGATGCATTCAAAAATTGTAAACATATTTTTGAAGGACAGGCAGAATCGGGCGGACAGGAGCAATTGTATTTGGAAACACAAGGCGCCTATGCCTACCCAACCGAACATGACAGTGTAAAAATATTTTCATCAACCCAGGGCCCAACGCAGGTGCAACGTACTGCTGCAAAGGTTTTAGGTGTGGGCATGAATAAGGTTGAAGTTGATGTACCCCGCCTGGGTGGCGGCTTTGGCGGTAAGGAAGACCAGGCGTCTTTCTGGGGTACGGCTGCTGCCATGGTTGCATGGATCTTGAAGCAACCTGCAAAATGTATTCCCCATCGCATGGAAGATATGCGGATGACCGGCAAAAGAAATCCGTACAGCAGCGATTATAAAATTGGGTTGGATGAAGATTTGAATATAGTTGCATATGAAGCAACATTTTATCAGAATGGAGGAGCTGCTGCAGATCTTTCACCGGCTATCCTGGAAAGAACATTATTTCATGCTACCAACAGTTACAATATTCCGCATGTAAAAATTACAGCACATTCCTGTAAAACGAATCTGCCACCCAATACCGCTTTCCGTGGCTTTGGTGGTCCGCAGGGAATGTTTGTAATTGAATCGGCTATTGACCATGCAGCAAAGGTTTTGAAAGTTGATCCGGATCTTATCCAACGAAAAAATATGATGGATAATGGTGATGAACTACCATACGGACAGATTGTAAAAGAATGTCAATCTAAAAACTGTTGGGATGAGGCGGTGGAATTGTATGATGTAAAATCTGCAAAGAAAGAAATTGAGAACTTCAATAAACAAAATCAGTTTTATAAAAAGGGCTTATCGTTAATGCCGGTTTGTTTTGGTATCTCTTTCACCAATACCATGATGAACCAGGCTAGAGCATTAGTACATGTTTATTCCGATGGCACGGTTGGTGTAAGCACCGGCGCTGTTGAAATGGGCCAGGGCGTTAATTCTAAAATGCTTCAGGTGGCGGCTGTATGCTTCGGCATCAAACCAGAAAAAATAAAACTCGAATCAACAAATACAACAAGGGTTGCTAATACCTCACCATCTGCTGCCAGTTCTACCGCCGATCTTAATGGTAAGGCATTGCTGGATGCATGTGATCAGATAAAAAAAAGGCTTTTCGATTTTATTAAAACTGAATTGACCGATGATGAGGACTCGGATATTGAAATAAGAAACGAGGTGGTTTATATAAATGATGAAGCTTCAGTTTTCAACTGGAAGAATTTAGTACAGCAGGCTTTTATGAAAAGAATTAACCTGAGTGCAAAGGGACACTACGCAACACCAATTATCAATTTTGATAAGACTCTTGAGAAGGGCCATCCTTTTGCTTATCATGTTTACGGCACGGCGCTAACTACAGTAACTGTTGATTGTTTACGTGGCACTTACGAAATTGATGCTGTAAAAGTAGTGCATGATTTCGGCAGCAGTATGAACCGGGCAGTTGATCTGGGTCAGTGCGAAGGCGGCATTGTACAGGGCATAGGCTGGATGACGATGGAGGAAGTGATTTATAATGATGAAGGAAAATTATTATCCAATGCGTTATCAACATATAAAATACCGGACATTTATTCAGTTCCAAAAAATATTGATGTAAAATTTTTAAATACTGATGGCAATGCTATGGCCATCTTAAAATCGAAAGCTGTTGGAGAGCCTCCACTCATGTACGGAATCGGCGCTTACTTCGCAATCAGAAACGCAGTGCTGGCATTTAATCCGGCTTCAAAAATTTCATATTCGGCACCCATCACTCCCGAAAAGGTTTTGATGGGTTTGTATAACCCCGTCAGCGACTATAAATCCTGACGGCGGTTGAACGGAAAGTAATCTTATATAATTTGAGTAACAAAAAAAAAATATACAGCAACCGCTGCTGGCTCGATGAAAAAATTCAGCCGGCAACCATTGTTATTGACAACGGAAAAATTTCTGCCATCCATCTAAATAAAATAGATGGCGCTGAAGATGTCGGCGATAATATTTTAATGCCCGGCATTATTGATGCACACATTCATGTTAATGAACCCGGCCGCACCGAATGGGAAGGGTTTGATACAGCTACGCAAGCCGCTGCAGCAGGCGGTATCACAACCATTGTGGATATGCCGTTGAATGCAAGTCCGGTAACAACAACCGTTGCTGCATTTAACGAAAAACTTGAATCAACGAAAGATAAACTACATGTTAATGTTGGTTTTTATGGAGGACTCGTTCCAGGAAATCTAAATGATATTGAAGGATTGATACAGGCAGGGGTTTTAGGAATAAAATGTTTTCTTACCCATTCAGGTATTGATGAATTTCCCAATGTAGATGAAAAGGAAGTGGATGCAGCCATGCCAATCATTTCAAAATACGATGTGCCTTTGCTTGCACATTGCGAGTTATCTGATACAAAAGTTGATAACCGGTTTGCAGATTTTCCAAACAGCTACCGCTATTACCTTGCCAGCAGACCAAAAAAATGGGAGAACGATGCGATTGATCTGATGATAAAGCTTTGCAGAAAACACAATTGTAAAACACATATTGTTCATGTATCATCAGCTGAATCATTAAACAATATTGAAAAAGCAAAAGCGGATGGACTTCCATTAACCGCCGAAACCTGTACACACTATATCTATTTTAGTGCCGAAGACATCCCCGATTCAAACTGTTTGTATAAATGTGCACCGCCCATCCGTGAAAAAGAGAATAACGATTTATTAAAAGAAGCATTGAAAACCGGGGTGCTTAATTTTATCACAACCGATCATTCACCAGCTCCACCCGATATTAAAGAACTTATCACCGGTAACCTGATGAAAGCATGGGGTGGCATCGCCGGGCTGCAGTTTTTGCTTCCTGCAGCATGGACAGCGTTGAAAGGAAACATGTCTGTCGAAAAATTCATTCCTTTGCTTACGGAGCATCCTGCAAAATTTTTACAGGTTGATGTAAGGAAAGGAAAGATTGCTGTTGGGTATGATGCAGACCTGGTTATATGGAATCCGGGTGAAGGTTTTGAAGTGAAGGCAAAAGATATTTTGCATCGGTATGATTGCAGTCCGTATAACGGACAACGCTTATCAGGAACAGTGCAGCAAACAATTGTAAACGGAATAAGTGTTTATCAAAATAAAAAAATAAAAAATAAAAACGCAGGACAATGGCTTTTGAGAAAGTAAAAGAGATCATCAAAGAGTCTCCGGCATTTACAAAACTTACCGATTTGGCTGCGGAAAGGCTGGGCGGAAAAGTATTGTATTGTACCGATGATTTTTTTGCAGAAAAAGAAAATCTCATTAAACCCACACGTGGAATTTTTATTACGGATAAATATACCGACCGTGGTAAATGGATGGACGGCTGGGAAAGCCGCCGCAAACGTACACCCGGTCACGATTGGGCAGTAGTACAATTGGCAACTCCCGGAAAAATAGTTGGCTTTGACATTGACACAAACTTTTTCCTGGGCAATCATCCACCACATACTTCTGTGGAAGCTGCCGTCATTGCCGATGCATCAGCCATATCGGACTGGGATAAAATTGATTGGAAAGAAATTCTACCAAAATCTCATTTAGACGCAGGCTCTCAAAATTTTTATGAAAGCAACAGCAATGAAATATTCACACATATCCGCCTGCACATTTATCCCGACGGCGGTGTAGCCAGATTAAGAGTATACGGCGAAGTGTTTAAAAACTGGGATGCGGTTTCTGCGGATGAAGAAATTGATCTACTTGCAGCCATCAACGGCGGCAAAGCCATTGCCTGCAACGATATGTTCTTTAGTGCAATGGGTAATCTTATTATGCCAAACCGTGGTGCAAATATGGGTGATGGTTGGGAAACCAAACGCAACCGCACACCGGGTAACAGGGATTGGGTAATTTTAAAACTGGCCCAACCGGGAATAATTGACCGCATTGTAGTGGATACTTGTCATTTCAAAGGAAACTATCCCGATAGTTGCTCCATTGAAGCATGTGTATGTAACAATGATGAAGATGTGATCAATGATAAAGTTGAATGGCAATCTTTATTATCTCAACAGAAATTAAGTGCTGATAATGAAAGTGAATTTGTAAAGGAAATAAGCTGTTCGTCTGTTATTTCTCATGTACGATTGAATATATTTCCTGATGGCGGTATAAGCCGGTTTCGTTTGTTTGGTAAGATCAAAAAATAATCATGCTGGGAATAATTTTATTGTGGGTACTCGGTTTCGTTTTGGTGATGCTTACCATCATGACCTATTACCTGCGTTCGGTTGCCAAACAATACGAAGCAGATGATGAGGTTGGAATGGATGTAGAAAAGAAACAGAAAGAAATTGCTTCTTCACAAAACTTTGTTTATACAGCACTCATACTTGTTTCGGTAGCTATGGTTGCTGCATTGTATATATATGCGAAGGGCTCTCCATGGGAAGGCCATCTGATGGAATGGATGAACATTATTACAAGGCTAATGCATATCACTTTCGGTATTGCCTGGATCGGCGCTTCCTTTTATTTTGTTTTTTTAGAGAACGCGTTGAACAGAACAAAAGATGTTCGTGACGAACTGGCCGGTAATCTCTGGGCCATACACGGCGGCGGTTTTTATTATTTAGAAAAATATAAAGTCGCACCCAAAACAATTCCAAAGCATTTGCATTGGTTCAAGTACGAAGCCTACTTCACCTGGCTTTCAGGTTTTTGTTTGTTGTTTGTAGTGTATTATTTCAATGCATCGGCACTGCTGATAGATAAGAACGTTTTAGACATCACACCGCTTACCGGCATTAGTATTGGTGTAGGCTCTTTTATTATTGGCTGGATCATGTATGATCTGCTTTGCAAATCGCCGCTGATAAAAAAGCCAATATTGTTTACGCTCATTGGTTTTGTAATTGCGGCTGGCTTTGCATATTTCTACAGCCAGGTGTTCAGCAGCCGGGCAGCTTATATACATTTTGGTGCGATGATTGGCAGTATCATGGTGGCGAATGTTTTCTTTGTCATTATACCTGCACAAAAGGCAATGGTAAAAGCAGCGAGGGAAGGATTGCCTTTGAATCCTCAACTTGGAAAGAATGCGTTGAACCGTTCTCTGCACAACAACTATTTTACGCTGCCGGTTTTATTTGTGATGATCAGCAATCACTTTCCAACAACATTTGGATTTGAACAACCCTGGCTGATTTTAATCATCATTACTTTAGGAACAGCCGGTGTAAAACATTATCTTAACCTGAGAGAAAAAGGGGCGTTGTCGGTTTGGGTATTACCGGTTTCAGTGATAATTTTATTGGCGGGAGCTTTTATTTCGGCACCGCCAAAAGATCCGGGTGCCTGCAATACAAAAATTGAATTCAGCGAAGTGCATATGATCATCCAGGAAAGATGTATCAGTTGTCACTCATCAAAACCAACAGATGATGTATATAAAGCTGCTCCCAATGGAGTTGTTTATGATACACCCAATGACATTATATTTAAGAAAGATTTGATTATGCAACGGGTGGTAGCAACTAAAACAATGCCGCAGAATAATAAAACGGGTATGACAGAAAAGGAAAGAGATGTCATCCGTTGTTGGATAGAACAGGGCGCTTCGATAAAATAAATAATTGATCATGACAATTAAAGCATTTAATAAGTTAAGCAAGGAAACAAAAGCAAAACAACTGATGAGTTGTTGTGGCTCTTCAGCATGGGTTGAACTAATGATGAAGAAATTAGTTTTTAAAAATGAGCAGCAGTTGGTTGATATTGCTGTTGAAGCCTGGTATAACCAATGCAGCAGTGTGGACTGGCTGGAATCCTTTATGCATCATCCTAAAATCGGGGATGTAAAAAGTCTCTCTAAAAAGTTTGCCGGCAAAGAGCAGGCCTCGGTTGCAGCGGCTTCGGCAAAAACTATTAAAGCCCTTGCCAATGCCAACAAAGATTACGAGCTGAAGAATGGTTTTATATTTATTGTTTGTGCCACGGGAAAATCAGCAACAGAAATGCTTCAATTGCTGGAAGATAGATTAGGCAATACCATTGGAGAGGAATTACACATTGCTATGGGAGAGCAAATAAAGATTACTATTCTCCGTTTTCAGAAATTAATTACTGCAGGCGATTGGAGTTTTTTAAAATCCAGCCAACTTACTACACATGTGCTGGATACATCTATGGGCAAACCAGGGAAAAATATCAGCATCTGTTTACAAATGCCCGTAAATGGCAACTGGCAAACTATTGCACAGGGCATTACCAATGCCGATGGAAGAATTGCTGACCTGCTGCCATCACAAAGAAATCTTACGCCGGGAAATTATAAGCTTGTTTTTGATACCGAATCTTATTTTGCTGCTCAAAAACAAAAGGGGTTTTATCCCGAAGTGGAAATACAATTCAGTGTTACAGATGAAACACATTATCATGTGCCCCTGCTGATAAATCCATTTGGTTATTCAACCTATCGCGGCAGTTAACTATTAAAACAATCAAAAGAAAACAGAGATAATAATGAGCACAACAATTCCTGCAACCCAAAAAGAACAATTATTTAATAAACTGAAAGAAGCCAACACTTCATTTCGGCAAATATATCCCGGCGACAGAAGTGACCGGCAACCTGTGCATACTTTATACGGTGGCGCCAATTTATTTAAACATGATTCAGCAGCGCATCTTGGTAAAAGAGCGTTGGAGATATTTGAAACTTATGCTCCCGATCATGAAGTGTTTGGAAAAGTTTTTGACATGGATACTAAATCGGGCTTTAGTAACAAAGTGTACAATAAAGTAATTGCGAAATTAAAATCGGAAGCCATTGAAGATTTCAGGATTGATTTTGAAGATGGTTATGGAAACAGAAGCAACAAAGAAGAAGATGAAACAGCCCGTACAACAGCATTAGAAGTTGCAAAAGGCATGAAAGAAAAAACATTGCCCCCTTTCATCGGCATACGCATAAAACCCTTTACCGAAGAGATGAAAGAAAGAGGTTTACGAACGCTGGATATTTTTGTGAGCACTTTGGTAAAAGAAACAGGCGGCAAGCTTCCCGTTAATTTTATAATAATGTTGCCCAAGGTTACCATTCCCGAACAACCGGCAACCCTAGCCGCCTTTTTCGATATTCTTGAAAAAGAATTAAACATGGAAAAAGGAAGTTTGAAAATGGAGATGATGGTGGAAACCACGCAGGCCATCATGGCGATTGACGGAACCAACCCCTTAAATAAATTTATTAAAGCAAGCAACGGAAGGTGTATTGCGATGCACTTTGGCACTTATGATTATACAGCCAGTTGCAGCATCACAGCAAAATACCAGGAAATGGATCACCCGGTTTGCGACTTTGCTCACCACATGACAAAAGTGGCGCTGGCACATACCGGCATCTGGTTAAGCGATGGAGCAACCAATACTATGCCTATTGGCCCACACCGTGGTGATGACTTGACTAAAGAGCAACTGCAGGAGAATATGGATACTGTACACAACGCATGGAAGAAAGGTTATGATCATATCCGCCATTCATTATGGAACGGTTTTTACCAGGGCTGGGATCTGAACCCGGCACAGTTTCCTATGCGCTATGCAGCAGTGTATGCTTTCTTTTTAGAAAGTTATGATGATGCAGTAGAGCGTTTAAAAACTTTTGTTGATAAAGCGGCCCGTGCAACACTGATTGGTGATGTGTTTGATGATGCCGCAACCGGCCAAGGGCTTTTAAATTATTTTTTACGGGCATTAAACAGCGGTGCCATTACCGAAGAAGAAGTTTTAGTAACGGGTTTAACGCTTGATGAAATAAGAGGACGTTCTTTCAAAAAGATTCTTGAAAACAGGAAGCAGTAATGGAGGTTTGGAAATTCATACTAGAGAAATTATCGGCAGGTAATAAGGTAATGCTGTTGTATGTTTTAAAGAGTGAAGGGAGCTCTCCCGGCAGGAAGAATTTTAAAATGGCAGTGGCCGGTGATGATGATTTTTGCGGAACCATCGGCGGCGGCATTATGGAGCATAAGCTGGTTGAAAAAGCAAAAATGCTGTTACAGCAAAATGAAACTGCAGTTTCATTACAGCATCAATATCACAACAAGGAAAAAGCAAAAGATCAATCCGGAATGATATGCTCAGGCAGCCAGCTAAATGCGTTTATGCTATTAGCATCAGCTGATAAAGAAACGATAGAACAAATAATTAAGTCTGAAACCAGATCTATCCAACTTTCTCCCAAAGGATTGCAGCTTAGTGATGGCCCTGCAACCGGCCTTCATTACAAAACAGATACGGACTGGTTATACAGCGAAGCTATCAATCAACAACCCGTTATTCATATCATCGGTGGCGGTCATGTTGGACTTGCTTTATCAGAGCTCATGAATTATTTAGGTTTTTATATCAAGCTTTATGATGACCGGCCAGATCTTAACACCATTGCCGCAAATTCATTTGCTGATGAAAAACATATTGTAGATTATGAAAACATTGCTGATCTTCTTAAACAAACAGAAAATGATTATGTAGTAATTATGACAGTTGGATATAGAACAGATAAAACAGTTTTAAGACAGCTTGTTGATACACCGTTTTTTTATATCGGCCTTTTAGGAAGTGATAATAAAATTAATATTTTGATGGATGAAATGAAGGCCGAAGGATTTTCTTCTGAGGCCTTAAATAAAATTCATGCGCCTGTTGGTATTAATATCCTCAGCAAAACAAGCAAAGAAATTGCGGTAAGTATTGCGGCGGAGATCATCAGCAAAAAAAACAAAAGTCTTCCCACAGGCAGGCATAGCTTGTAATACTCAGGCCTAATTAATATCTTACCAAGCGATATTAATATACCTTAATTATTTTTTATGAAAATGAATGCAGGTGCATGGATTGGAATTATTGGAGGTGTAATTGGGATAGCTGTTGCCATAGTAAGTGTTTTAACAACCACCGGACAAGAAGGAATTTATATTGCTGCTGGTATATTACTAATGGGTATTGGCATGTTTTACCTGTTTTATAAATTACTTTTTGCACCTATGATATTGGCTAACCGGCTTCGTAAGACAGGAATTCCCCGTAAAGCCGTTATTAAAGAAGTAAGAGATACCGGCGTTACAATCAATAACAGCCCACAGGTAAAACTGTTATTGGAATTAAAAAATTCTTTGGGCCAACGATATACAACAACCATCCGTACTTTAGTTTCACGTTTGCAGCCCAACCTGTATCAGTCCGGCATGACCATTCCTGTTTTAGTTGACCCCGAGGATGAAAATAAACTGGTAATTGATTTTGAGGGAAAATTTGAAAGCAATAGCCGCTCTTCGTTAAGCAGTGCAGAAGAAAGCCGGCTAAAAGATGAGCTAATGAAACTTCAGCAACATAACGATGCACTTAGTATTTCGGGAAAATCTGCCCGGGCTATTGTAAAAAAATACACATGGCTTGGTGTAAACATAAATGGCAATAATCCCTACGCCGAACTGAAGATAGAAGTAATGCCCGATGATGCACCTGCTTTTGGCGCAACTGTTAAAGGCGCTATTAAGGAAGAATCTGTCCCTAAATATCAACCCGGCGAAGAAATTTTTGTGAAGTATGATCGCTACGATTTAAAGAAAGTGGCGATAGATCATTCCTGATAAATAAAAATGAGTGTAAATAAAAAAGCCCCCGTTTTTCAACGAAGGCCTTTTAAAGCGCTGTAGGGGAAGGGATCGAACCTTCACGAGGCAGTTAGTTGTAGCACAAAGTTCGGTGGTCGACCCCGGTCATCTTGATATTACTACC
>JBATAS010000392.1:0-1542 GCA_049661965.1 Ferruginibacter sp.
CTATAAGGGGGTTTGCAGAAGACAATGGCATTCGGTTAAGCGGAGGGGGCGCTATACTGTTTTTCCTTTAAAAAGTTTTACCAATGGAGATGCAGTTAGTCATGAATTTTTGGCAGCCATCACAAGAGCTTATTCGCCAGTTGTGTTCGGATTTTGATTCAAAGTGGCAGGTACGCAAGCGAGCGATCAACACCCATTTTTTAGTGCTATTTATTTTCAAACTGGTTTTAAGCAAAAATCGACAAGGTTATAAAAGTGTGTTGAGTGAAATGTGGGAAAGGCCAGAAATAGAGGTTTGCCAGGCACGCCCCTTTGCGCCGTCATCTCTGTGTGAAGCAAGACAGAAGCTACCGGAGGAAATTTTTACTGAATTAAATAAGGCCATCCTTTCGAATCGGGAAAAATCCGTGCCACTGCCAACGTGGTGTGGACACCGGATCTTTGCTGCTGATGGTTCAAGAGTGAATTTGCCACATGAACTCCTGTCAGCAGGATATAAAGCACCCAATAAAGGCCAATACTATCCTCAAGGGCTAATGAGCTGTCTTTATCATTTAGGCAGTGGCTTTATTTATGATTGTTTATTGAGTTCAGATAAAAGTGAGCGTAGTTGCCTTATTGAACAGATGGACATTTTATCGGAAGGAGATGTGTTAGTGCTTGACCGAGGATATTTCAGTTACTTAATTCTTTACCAGGCAATAAACAAGGGGCTTCATCTTATTTGCAGATTGCAATCCGGGGCGATGAATAAAGAGGTCAGTGCATTTTGGCAAAGCGATTTAAACGATGCGGTGATCGATTACTCTCCTTCGTCCGCCGTTAAAACAGAAATAAAGAAGCAAGGATATGAGTTGGATTACAAATCGATTCGATTACGTCTGATCAAATATCAAATTGACGATCAGATCTATGTTTGTGCAACGACACTGATCGGAAAACACTATCCCTGCGAGGATTTTCCCCGTGTTTATCACGGCAGGTGGGGAATTGAAGAGTTATATAAAATTTCAAAAGTGTTTATTAACATTGAAGAATTTCATAGTCAAACCGACAGAGCTGTTAAGCAGGAGTTGTATGCCCATGCCTTATTAATCAATATTGCCAGAATCATTGAAGCAGAAGCCAGTCAACAAACGCCACCGCCTGATCAAAGCGATGACAACCAACAGAACAAAAAGCAGGAAACAAAAGCAAGTTACTGGCAAGCATTTTGTGGACGGGTAAAAACGTTAAAAGTCAGTTTCAAGCATTGCCTTCTTGTGATGACACGCTTCATAGAAAAATTATTGATGGCAACAGAAGAAAAAAATAACTGGCACTCAAAAATGGTAAAAAGTATTTCCCGTGTACAACAAAAAATAAGACCTGGCAGACATTTTCTTCGTGAATCTAAAAAGCCTGGCCATAAATGGCGAAGTAGTTATGCGTAAAACTTTTGGGAAATCTTAACCGAATGCCATTGTCTGCAGAAGAACCCCAAAAAATGACGAATCTGAATTTAAGCCGTCCAGAATGACTGCTTTAAGTGCTGCTCTAGCA
>JBATAS010000393.1:0-2480 GCA_049661965.1 Ferruginibacter sp.
TGATTATTCACTGGTACAAACTGATGCTGAAATAAAAGATCTCGTTAAGTATTTATCTGGCAGCGATGAAATTTGTTTTGATACAGAAACAACAGGAATTGATGCCAATGATGCCGAAATGGTAGGCATGAGTTTTTCTGTTAAACCCAGCGAAGGATTTTATGTTTATTGTCCGTCCGATCAAAAAGAGACTTCAAGAATACTTAAATTTTTTGAACCGCTATTCGCTGATGTATCTAAAACCTGGATCGGGCATAATATCAAGTACGACATGTTGATATTAAAATGGTATGGTTATGAACTTGCCGGAAACACTTTCGACAGCATGCTTGCCCATTTTGTTATTGAACCCGATGGCAAAAACGGCATGGATGCCTTAAGCGAAAAATTTTTAGGATACGAACCCGTACACATTGAAGAACTCATTGGCAAAAAAGGAAAGGGGCAGGGAAACATGAGAGACCTGGAGCCGGAAAAAATAAAAGATTATGCTTCTGAAGATGCAGATATTACTTTACAATTAAAGCATGCCTTGCTTCCGTTGTTAAAGCAAAAAGAAGTGGAGAAGGTTTTTTATGAAGTAGATAATCCGCTGGTAAAGGTTTTAACCGCCATGGAATTTGAGGGTATAAAAATAGATGAGGGATTTTTAAATGATTATTCGAAAGAACTGGAAAAGGAAGCAAAAGCTGCTGAAGAAAGTGTTTACAAACAAGCCGGTGTCCGTTTTAATTTAGCATCGCCAAAGCAACTGGGCGAAGTATTGTTTGATAAGATGCAGATCGACCCAAAAGCAAAAAAAACAAAGACAGGGCAATATGCAACCGGCGAAGATGTGTTATTGAAACTTGCCAGTAAAAATAAAATTGTAGATGATATTTTATCTTTCCGTGAGTTTACCAAACTCAAATCAACTTATGTAGATGCGCTGCCGCTGATGATCAATAAAAAAACAGGACGGGTGCATACATCCTATGCACAGGCTGTTGCTGTAACCGGCAGGTTGAGCAGTAACAATCCTAACCTGCAGAATATCCCAATTCGCACTGAAAGAGGAAGAGAGATACGTAAAGCTTTTATTCCAAGAGATAAAGATCATGTTTTAATTTCTGCTGACTATTCTCAAATTGAATTACGCATTGTTGCCGCCATCAGCGGCGATGAAAATATGTGTGAAGCATTTAGAACCGGAAAAGATATTCACAGTGCAACTGCTGCCAAAGTTTTTAATGTAGATGAAAAAGATGTAACCAAAGAAATGCGTTACAAAGCAAAGAGTGTAAACTTCGGTATCATTTACGGGCAGGGCGCTTTTGGCCTGGCAGAAAATTTAGGCATCAGCCGTACCGAAGCCAAAGAAATTATTGATAACTATAAAAAGCAATTCCCAAATATTCAAAAGTACATGGATGATACCATCCATTTTGCACAGGAACATGGTTATGTACAAACCCTCATGGGTCGCAAGCGTTGGTTAAGGGATATCAACAGCGCCAATTTTACAGTACGTGCTTTTGCCGAACGCAATGCCATCAATTCGCCTATACAGGGCACAGCAGCAGATATGATAAAACTGGCGATGATAAAAATTCACACGGCATTCAACAAACATAATTTCAAATCTAAGATGTTGTTGCAGGTGCATGATGAATTGGTTTTTGATGCACACAAAACGGAAATAGAAAAAATAAAACCCATCATTTTAAATTGTATGCAAACGGCATTGGCATTACCAAATGATGTGCCTACAGATGCAGAACTGGGCATGGGTGATAGTTGGCTGGAAGCACATTAAAACTTTTATGCCGGTTCTTAACCATTCGTCAAAAAAATCTAACTTGTAGTAGTTTGATTACAAGCAGGGCTTTACTCACAATATATATCTTCCTTCTTCGTTATTGCAGTAATTCAAAGCAGGTTTACGAGAAAATTCCGGGATTAAAACGTTATCAAACTGATTTTAAATACTAAAAATCACAGATTCGGAGAACTTCACCAGTATTTTTTATCCCTGTTCATTTAAAATTCAGAATTTAATATCCTTAACTACCAATGAAGAGTCTATACTTATTTAAATTCTCTTTAACCCTGCTTATGGCATTGGCATTTTTATTTGCACAAGCCCAAACAGGCAACCGGGTATTCAGCGGTGCCGAAATGACTAATTTTGGCACAATCAACTTACCCACACCAACCGGGAAAACATGGGCTACTGACAGGCTCTCCACCCCGGGATATTTCAGCGCTACTAATGGAGCCGTTTATTCAGGTGCTTCAGATGCAGATAATATTAACGGTTATGTAAAAAAATACGGCAATCAGGCTTTTACTTTTCCGGTGGGTACCGGCACCGACCTGAGAACATTGTCTATATCAGCACCTGGTAATACAACAGATGCTTATGCTACAGCATGGATATTAGGAGACCCAAGCGGAAACCTTGACCCTACCGGCCCCAACGGAGGACCACATGATATTAC
>JBATAS010000394.1:0-5429 GCA_049661965.1 Ferruginibacter sp.
GAACGAAACCCCGGCCTGGAGATATTCTTATAAATTTTCTTTTCCAGTAAGGTCAATGGTTCTTCCACACCGGCAAAGGTCAGCCGTCTTCTTATCTTTCTTACATCACGGTAGTAACATTTTATTACTGAACTCCTGAGTGCATCTGCAACCCGTAGTGTGGTATCAACTTTTACAAACGGATTTCCATCTCTGTCGCCACCGGGCCAAAAGCCCATATTAATCAAAGGTTCACCGGCATAATTAACTTCTGGAAACTGAGCTTTCATAAACTGGTTGATATTACCTGCAGCTTTATAAAAAACATTTTCGAGATACCAGATCAGGCTCACGGCTTCTTCGTAAGGAGTAGGTTTTATTTTATTTACAAAAGCTGTTTTACCTAACTGCTGTAAATACATATTGATTGCTTCTGCATTATTATCAGCAAGGGCTTTTGAAAGATCGTTTATGATTGCCAGTACCGAACCGGGATAAAACTGTGTTGGATGAGCTGTGAGTACCAGCCGTACACGAAAGTCTTCAAGTTTTTTATTTAATTGTTCATATTTTCCTGTCTGTTCAAGCTCGGTATCTAATTGTTTTAAAGTACCGCTACCGCTCATATCATGTATCTGCCTGAAAGCAGCATCTTCCAGCGCATCAAATAAAACCACCTGCCTTTCGGCATATTGTACAAACCTGAACAACAGCTCGGCCCTTTCCGGTGCACCGGCCAAAGAAGTATGGCTATTGAAAAAGTTTTCAATAATAGCCGTAGTGTTTTCATTTTTCTTAAACCCCTCTTCGCAATGAGCCAGTAATAAAGTAAGCAATATGCCTGTTTTTTCTATGCGGTGAAAAGGCAAGGAAGTAAACAGGCTGTTATACAGTTGAAATTTAAGCCCAACAAGGTTTTTAAAGTGACCGACAGCAATGGAAGAAGTGTTACTCATAATATACAATGGCTGGTTAGCGGATGATAAGCAGGCGGCATTGAAAATACGAAAAATAAAAATGGGCAGAAAAGATTATTTCTGCCCATTATAAAAATTATTTTTTACCTGGTTTCCGAAAATGCTTTCGCACTGTAAACATCATTAATCATTATTATCAGCACCACCTCTTCTTCCGCCGCCTCTTGCCAGGCTAAATTTAGAATCGCCGAATTTATAACTGAACGTAACCCGGAAATTACGCACATTCCAGCGACGGTACGAATCCTGGTAAAACTGTTCGGTATCATAAATGGTTCCCCATCGACGTGTATTAAACAGATCGTTGATGGCCAATGTGAGTGAAGCTTTTTTATTCTTTAAAAAATCTTTACGTATGGCAAAGTCAACATCAAACTCAGCTTTTTGTTTTCCCTGCGGAATTACACTTGGCGACTCGTAATCAAGAATGAACTGGAAACCTATATTATTAAAAACTGACGGGCCCTTTGTTTCGATTTTATAATTGGTAATGAGTTTTGCCTCCCAGTTAAATCCTTTATTACTCAGATCAAGATTATTAACTTTCGCTTTTACAGTACGATACTGCAGGTTAATTGTCGGAGTAATATCAAAATTATTGCCGGCTTTATGCTGTACCGTAAACTCAAGCCCGTAGCGGTTTGTTGTGCTTGCATTAATATACGTATTCAAAATGGCATTAGGGTCAACTGCCGCATTGTTCAGTTGCTGGTACTGGGCAGCAGTAATGGTATCGCTGTATTGCGTTATGTCATTAGGATTGCTTCTGAAATACAATACCGTAAGGATATTTCCTTTTTTATAATTCTTACTATAGTTCAGTTCAAATGAATTTACATACTCGGGCCGCAGTTCCGGATTACCCTGTCGTATATTGGATGGATCATTAATATCTACATAAGGATTTAACTGCCAGAAACGTGGCCTTCTTATCCGGCGGGTATAATTGAACTGCAGTTCGTCATCTTCTCCGATTTTTTTGGTGATAAAAAAACTGGGGAACAGGGCATCCCATATATTTTTTAATTTACTTGGATATTCATATCCGAATTTGTAAGCACTATCCACCAATTCTCCGTCAAATTTTGCCTGCTCGGCCCTTAAACCTAACTGGTACGAAAATTTTTCTTTCTTATACGAATACGTAAAATAGGCAGCATTGATCATTTCGGTGTAGGCATAATTATTACTGAGTGGTAATTTTACATCCAGCCCGTTATCTTTTGCAAAGGCATCATAATAACTGAAGAATTTATTATGATACGATCGTACACCCATTTCCACTTTGGTAAACTCTGATGTGGGATTACTGAAATCGGCCTGAACAGTGAATTGTTTTTCAGTACTGCTGCTGTTGTTCCATACGTTGGCCAGTGGCTGATATTCAGTTCCATCAGGATTAAAAAAAGAATTCAGGATATCTGTGTTATTATCACGGGTTCCGCGGTTATAACTTATATCAGCAGTAAGTTCTTTTCCTTCTTTAGGGAAATTATATTTATAGTTCAGCCTGGTGCTGTTGCGTTTAAAGCCCGATTCTCCATCGGAGCTACGTACACCATAGCGAAGTAATGCTTTATTATTGTCCAGGTACTCCTGGTCCTGGGTTTCGGTGTTACCAAAAGTGCCTTTTGTAAAGTTTTGTGAAATGCTGATGGTATTACGGTTGGTCATAAAAAAGTCGAGACCAAAACGTACAGAGTTAAAATTCCGGCTTCTTTCATTTACAGAGTACTGGTTAAAATAATCAGTGGTAATACCATTACTTTTGTTCTCTCTTAATGTATTCCCTTTTGCTTTACCACCTGATTGATTATGCCCGGCACTTGCAAAAAAGTTAAACTTACCTTGCCTTAAATTTAAATTGAGATTACCTGCAAAAAGTTTTGGTGTACCTCCGCTGATTGATGCCACACCGTTTAAGCCAATACGTTTATTTTTTTTGAGTACAACATTAATAATACCTCCCGAACTGGCTGCATCAAATTTTGCAGATGGATTAGTGATCAATTCTATTTTTTCAATATGATCTGCAGGAATCTGGTCGAGGGTTAAGATGGTAGGCCTGCCATCAACAAAAATCTGCGGCGTGCTGTTACGCAGTTCAACATTACCTTCAATATCTACTGATACCGAAGGAATATTCTTCATAATGTCAATTGCGGTTCCACCGGTAGCAACCAAACTCTTATCAACCGTAAATATTTTACGGTCGATGCCCATTTCAAGGGCAGGCCTTCCGGTACTCACAACAACTTCATCTAATTTTTTAAAATTATTTTCAAGACTTAAATTGCCCAGGTCTTTTTCAAAGTTCCGCCATTCAGTCTTCTCACCGGCCGCACTAATAACTATTTCCTGCTCAAATCCTTTATATCCCAGGGCGGTAATAACCAGCCTGAAACTTCCGGCTGCAGGCAGGTTCTGGAACATAAACTCACCATTAGGCCTGCTCAGCATACCATCAATTAATGTACTTGTCTTTTTCTTAGCATCGGGATATAACTGTACCGATGCTGCTTCAATTGGCTTGCCGGTAGCAATATCAACCAGTTTGCCGTACATAGTATTAGATTTGGGTTGCTCTGCAGATTGCCTAACTGATTCTACGGGTTGCTCCTGCTCAATTTGTGCAATGAGATTAAAAAAAGAGAAAACACCAAGGAGAAAAAATACTGTTCTTTTCATTATGATTTTTTGAAAAATGTGCTATGCTAAATGATTCTTGTCAACCTGATAAGAATAGCCGGCTTAATAACTGATATACCGCCGAATTGACTTCGCAAAGTTAAACAAATAACACAGCTGTTATAAGTCTGTAATAACAGTATATCGCTATCTTATACAGTAATAATACCGTTTGTATAATATAACAGTTAGTTGGCACTGCTGCTGTATAATTTTTTCATTATTAAACCGTCGGCATCAGCATTACTTGTAAAAAGAAAATGCTGCGAAAGATCGCAGCATTTTAATAAGGTTTGAACAACAACAGATAACCCTGCTTAAGTTCCTCCAATATAGTGTTCCATATTTTCTATAATAAACTTCTGCTCTTCAATTATATATTTTACCACATCGCCTATTGATACCAACCCAATCAGTTTATCATCTTCAATAACCGGTAAATGCCTGATGAACTTTGCCGTCATCAGTTGCATACATTCATCAATTGTACTGTCGGGTCCAACTGTTACAACATTGCCCGACATAATATCGCCTATCGGCGTTTCTCTGGAAGCCTTTCCTTTTAATATTACTTTACGGGCATAGTCCCTTTCTGTAAAAATACCGATGAGTTTTTCATCTTCCATAACCACCAGAGAACTTACATTTTTTTCCACCATAATCTCCAGTGCATTATAAACCGAAGTGTATGGTGTTATTGAAAACACCTTCACCCCTTTAGCCTGTAAAATATTACGTACTGCTCCCATAAATTTTATTATTTAAAAATGAATGAATTCCGGTTATTTTCTTCCAGCTGCTGCCGGGTAAAAAACGGGCAATCGTTTAACAGTTAGTCCGGTTAATCAAAATAATACCGGATATATATTTAATATCTCCTTTTAAAAATAACTATTTTTTGCGAATATTAAAATTTAGCTGCCGAAACCTGAAAAATTATTAAATTGAACTATATTGTACGGAATATAACTGCAACAGGTTTAAGTATTTGAATACAACTTAGCATTCATAAGCTTTTCAGAAGAATACAAGGAAATTATTATCAATACCAAATAAGATAAAATTACTGTATGTCTGCAAATATTAAGATTAAACGGGGATTGAACATCAAACTGCAAGGCGAAGCCGCTAAAACAGTTTCCAGTATTTCTTTGCCTGAACTATTTGGCCTTAAGCCACCCGATTTTGCAGGCCTGACTCCAAAATTACTCGTTAATACCGGCGATGAAGTGCTTGCAGGAACTCCCCTGATTTATGATAAGAACAATGAAGCGATAAAATTTTCTTCGCCGGTAAGTGGCGAAGTAGTGGAGATATTACGTGGCGATAAACGCCGGATCATGGAAATAAAAATTCTGGCTGATAAAGAAATAAGATACGAACCGTTTAAAAAAGCCAACCCAAATGATTTAAGCCGGGATGAAATTACTAAAGCTTTATTGAACAGCGGCACCTGGCCATTCATCCGCCAGCGGCCATTTGGCACCGTTGCCAACCCCGGCGAAAATCCAAAATCGATTTTTATCTCTGCATTCGACAGTAATCCGCTGGCTCCCGATATTAATTTTATCATGCAGGATAATGATCCCGATTTTCAAACCGGGCTTGATGCGCTGAGAAAATTAACGGATGGAAAAATTCATTTAAATATTAAGGATGATGCAACCACTTCAACAGTTTTTACAAATGCAAGAGACGTTAGCATCAACAAAATTTCAGGCCCTCACCCGGCCGGCAATGTAGGTATACAGATACATCATATTGACCCTGTGAACAAAGGAGAGG
>JBATAS010000395.1:0-2284 GCA_049661965.1 Ferruginibacter sp.
TTTTAGCCCAGCTTGCTGCCCGGAAAAAACCCGGCGAGTTGGTAAGCCTGGGGCCACTTACATCGGTAAGCTGAAAAGCAATATCCATTACTTTGGAATTATCAAGACCTTCCTTTCTGATTTTTGCTGTAGCATCGCCTTGTGCAAACAGCAGATTGCCAAAGAGGCAAAAGGCCAATGCAAACAGAATCTGTTTTCTCATGATGATTAGTTTTTTTGGTTGAAACCTTAATTTACACCTTTAACAATTACCAAACAATCAAATAATGAAGGCTGGCAGAATAATTTTTTGTACTATGATTCAGATGAACTCATTCTGGACAAATCTGTGTGGCTGTATTTGTAAACAGGTTTTGTTAATAACAAAACGGCTGACTATTTATAGTCAGCCGTTTGAAATATTAATAGATAGAGTTATTTTTTTGTAAACGTAAACTTTCTGCCACCTTGCGACAAAATACATTCTTTTTTATCTGCGTCAAATTCAAATACAGCTCCTGCCTGGGTAAATTCAAATTTATTATCGCCTGTTTGGGCCAGGTCTATTTTCCCTTGTCCTGTAACATCGGCAACTAAAACATTACCTTTTTTACTAAAAGCGATTTTTATGGGAATATCGGTTGATGCATATTCTCCCAAAAATTTATCCAGGTCTTCTGGTTTTACAGCAGCAGCATTAAATACCGGGTCGTTTGATTTACCCCAGCTGTTATTGCTTTCATCGGCATCCATGTAAATACCGTTATCCAGTTTCAGGTATTGGATTTTCTTCTTGGTACTAATAGTAACTGTAACAAGCTTTTGATTCTTTTCCCATATACCTGCCGTTTGATGAATTTTTTCTTTGCTGCCATCTGTGTATTCAACCATCAAATCAGTAGGAATAGCGAAGCTTCCAATATTTTCGATGCTGATGGTATAACCTGCAGGTGAAGGTTTTAAACTCTTCAAGGCGATGTCAATATAGTTGTAAGAGAAAAACCAGTTCTGCCAATACCAGTTCAAATCTTTACCTGATAAATCATTGAAGGAATAAAACATATCCCATGGAACAGGGTGCTTACCATGCCAGCGATCCATGAAGCCATGTAAACACTTCCGGAACAGGTCATCACCCAGCATATCTTTTAATCCCAGGTAAGCCAGGGCAGGCTTACCATATTCATTAATACCAAGGCTCTGGCCCGACATAATATTTGCCGGGGTAATTATGGGCAATTGCGTTTCATCACTTGGGTTCATCACCCAGTTAGATACCCTGAATTGCTTGAAAAAATCATTTGAAGCTTCTTCCCCCATGTCAACTTTTGCAATCAGGTTTTCAAAAGCAGTGGTCCAACCTTCATCCATGAAACCGTAACGGTGTTCATTAATTCCCATGTAAAAAGGAAACCAGGTGTGTGCAATTTCATGTTCGGCAACAAAGCGTTGAAAGGTTGGATCGGGCATATGACTGTCATTCGCCATCATCGGGTATTCCATATCTGCAAAACCTTCTACAACAGTACTTGCAGGAAATGGGTAGGGTACTCCGGGCCAGTTATTACTAAACCAGTCTAATGCATGATGACTGTATTCAACTGATTTTTTAAAATTCACCGACTTGTCCTGGTAGGCTGCCTGTACACTTGCTCTCCGGCCTGTTTTATTATCAACAACAACACTGGCAGCGTCCCAAACATAATGATCGCTGATGCATACAGCAACGTCTGTAATGTTCTGCGATTTCCATTTCCAGGTATTGGTTTCGTTTTGTGCGGTTACATTTTTGGCGGTAAGGTCGGCCTGTGTAACAATATTAATTGTTTTGTCGGATGTATTGGAAGCATTGAATTTTGAAATAAATGCAGGTTGCAGTACATCATTTATATTCTGTAATTCGCCGGTTGCCCATACTAAAAAATTTTTCGGTACAGTAACATTCAATTCATAATTATTAAAGTCGTTGTAAAATTCCTGGGCATCAGTAAATACCATTCTGTCCCATCCGTCTATATCATCAAATACCGAAACCCGTGGATAGAAATAGGCAAGGAAAAATGAAGTGGAATCCAGCATGCCTTCCCTGCCACTTTGTTTTGATACATCGTAGTGCCAGTCAAAAGTCATGGTTACAGATGCTTTTGGATATAATGGCTTTGACAGGTTAACCCGTAAAGATGTATTGCCGCCGGCATCTCTGAGTTTTTTTTCTGTGCCATTCTCAGTGTATTTATCAATAATGATTCCTTTGGTTAAATAATCTTCCGAAACAGCACCTTGTCTTGCTGCACCGGGTGTGTGA
>JBATAS010000396.1:0-3264 GCA_049661965.1 Ferruginibacter sp.
CTTACATATAATGTAAATGTCTTGACTAAACTGAGTTTTATAGCTTATAAAAACATGATTAAAATGTATATTGCAACTCTTCATTATTAAATACCGAAATATTACAACATGAAATATCTACCGCTCAATCCCGAAATTTTTATACAGAACAGGAAACGTTTTGTACAAAAAATGGAAAAGAATTCCATAGCCATTTTTAACAGTAACGATGAGTTACCAACTAATGGCGACCAGTTACATCGTTTTAAACAGAACAGCGATTTGTACTGGCTTACGGGTATTGAACAGGAAGATACCATGCTGATATTATTTCCGGATAATCCCGACCCGAAACACCGGGAAGTTTTGGTTCTGGTAAGACCCAATGCTCTAAAGGAAAAATGGGATGGGCATAGATTGAGAGCTAATGAAGGGACTGCGATTTCCGGTATCAACACAATCATATGGTTAGATACTGCCGATGCTTTAATGCAGACATGGGTGCATTTAGCAGATACCATTTATTTAAATACAAACGAAAACGACCGTAAGGCAAATAAGGTTAATGTTAGAGATTATCGCTACGCTCAGTTTATGCAGGAACGTTTTCCAATGCATAATTACAGGCGTAGTGCAAAATTAATGAAGGAGCTGCGTGCCATTAAAACTGCATTAGAAGTTGAAGTTTTACAAAAGGCAATTGATATTACCGATATCACTTTCCGCAGGGTGATGCAGCTTATTCAGCCGGGAATTATGGAGTACGAAATTGAAGCTGAAATTTATCATTCGTTTTTATCGCAGCGCTCAACAGGCCCCGGTTACAGTTGTATTATTGCTAGCGGCGACAGAGCCAGAACTTTACATTATGTTGAAAACAGCCGTGAGTGTAAAGACGGCGAATTGATATTGATGGATTTTGGTGCCGATTATGGAGGTTACAATGCTGATTTGAGTCGTACTGTTCCGGTAAACGGTAAATTTGGCCGCCGGCAGAAAACAGTTTATAATGCATGTCTGCACTTGCACCAGTATGCTGCCAGTATTTTAAAACCCGGTATCAGCATTGTCGATTATACCGAAAAAGTTGGTGATGAGGCAACGGTTGTTTTTCAAAAAATAGGATTGCTGAGAAAATCGGAGATTAAAAACGAAGATCCCGAAAACAGGGCTTACCGCAAATATTTATACCATGGTATTTCTCATCACCTGGGCTTAGATGTGCATGATCTGGGAACAAGAACTGCACCCATTAAGGCTGGTATGGTTTTCACTATTGAGCCCGGTATTTATATTGAAGAAGAACAAATGGGAGTGCGGATTGAAAACAATTTCTGGATTACAAAGAATGGCAATAAAGATTTGATGAAAAATATTCCGATCACCGTGGAAGAGATAGAAGCTTACATGAAAAAATAATTTGATGACCCGACATATTCCTAATTTATTTACACTCCTTAACCTGGTTTTTGGCTGTCTGGCTATAGTAGTCACTTTACAAAATGGCATCATCATTCAGTATGCACCTGATGGCATGCAGTTGATTGATATTCCTGAAAAAATATGGATGGCATCTTTGTTTATTGGCTTAGCTGCCGTTGTAGATTTTTTAGATGGCTTTGTAGCCCGCTTATTTAAAGCAAGTTCCGAAATGGGTAAGCAGCTTGATTCGCTGGCCGATGTGGTAAGTTTTGGCGTTGCGCCGGCAATGATTCTTTACCAGTTTTTACGCATGAGTATAGCACAACAGGAAGATGGATTGAATGCATCTATTGTATGGCTTGTACCTGCATTTATCCTGGCTGCCGCCGGAGCCTGGCGTTTAGCTAAATTTAATTTAGATGATTCACAGTCTTTTGGATTTAAAGGAGTGCCTATTCCGGCAGTTGGGTTGGTGGTTGCATCTTTACCACTTATTTATTGGAATAATCATAGTCAGTTGATTGTTGATATCATTTTTAATAAATGGTTTCTATATGGATTGATTATTTTTCTGAGCTGGCTGATGGTTAGTAACCTGCCGATGATGGCTTTAAAATTTAAAGACTTAAGCATCAAAAATAATCTGCCGAAAATAATACTGTTACTTATTGCTGTTGCTGCTGCATTGTTTTTTCAATGGCTTGCCGTACCAATTGTATTTATCGTGTACATTATTTTATCTTTGCTCTTCAAACAACAACAATCATGATATTTACTGTACAGATAAAAGTAATGCCGCTTAAAGATTTATTAGATCCACAGGGAAAAGCTGTAATGGGCGGATTACAAAATTTAGGAATGAATAATGTTTCGGATGTAAGAATAGGCAAACATATTGACCTGCAGATTGAAGCCGATAATGAAGCAGCAGCTACCGCAACCGCACAAGAAGCTGCCAAGAAATTACTGGCTAACCCGGTGATGGAAGTGTTTGAAATAACAATTAGCTAATGTGCTGATTTGGTGATTTGTAAATTGACCAATCATCAAATCTCCAAATCATCAAATCAAAAATGCTCTATCTTATTCCTTCTCCCATAGGCAACCTTGCTGATATTACTTTCAGGGCGATAGAAATTTTAAAGTCTGTTGATCTTATCCTGGCAGAAGATACCCGTACATCATCTGTTTTATTAAATCATTACCAGGTTCAAAAACCCATCACGCCCTATCATCAGCATAACGAGCATAAGATACTTACCCATTTAACAGAGCAACTGGCGGCCGGTAAAACCATGGCGTTAATTACCGATGCCGGTACACCTGGTATCAGCGACCCTGCTTTTTTATTAGTAAGAGAATGCATAAAAAATAATATCAACGTAGAATGTTTGCCCGGTGCCACAGCCTTTGTGCCGGCATTGGTAAACAGCGGACTCCCCATTAACAGTTTTTGTTTTGAAGGTTTTCTTCCCTTAAAAAAAGGAAGACAAACCATGATGAAAAAACTAGCTGAAGAAGAACGTACGATGGTTTTTTATGAAAGCCCGATGCGGTTGGTAAAAACCTTGAACGATTTCATTCAATACTTTGGTGCCGACAGACGATGCTGTGTAAGCCGTGAACTCACCAAAAAATTTGAAGAAAATGCCAGGGGCAGTTTACAGGAAGTGCATGATCATTTTAATGCCAAAACGGTGAAGGGGGAAATTGTAATTGTGGTAGCAGGAAAAAACTAGCTACCTGCCAGCTTTTTTATTGAAAAACATTTTGATGATGATGTTTTCCGTATAAAAATGATCATATCAAAGTGAGTGGTTAAATTAATTTTAGTGAATTGAAATTTGTCCATTACCCTGGCCC
>JBATAS010000397.1:0-3056 GCA_049661965.1 Ferruginibacter sp.
CATGAGTATTAACCAGCGCCCCAATCTTTTTGCTGGCGGTTTATTTTTATCGGGATTGCCTGATATTGTTACATATCGTGACGGCGCTTTTGCAAGAGAATCAAAATCGGTCGGTCCTATTGATACCAAAGAAGGGTTCTTGTCGAACTACAGCATCAGTTCTTATTATCAGATACCAGAAAATAAAAGATTACCAGCTATGTTGATAGTACATGGAGCTACTGATTATATTCTGGGTATGCATCCTGCAGCCAGATACACGGCAAAACTGCAACAGATGCAAAAAGGCGATAAACCCATTTTACTAATGGTAGATTGGGAAGCCGGACATGCGGGCAGCGATCTGCAAACATTATACATGTACAAATTTGCTTTGTGGCAAACAGGGCATCCGGATTTTCAGTTAAAAAAATAAAACAAAACCATGAAACTGATTTTATTATTATTGATTTTCGCTACTTTAATTCTATCGTGCAATTCAAATAAAGTTGAAAGCACAAATAAGCTTTTACAGCAAATTGTTATGCAGGAAGAGAATCTTACGCCAACGGTTGATATAAAAAACTTTACGCTGCTGTCTGCAAACCTGGAAGCGGAAAAAGCCGATGCTATAGAGATTCTAAAAGTAAAACGCAACTGGCCCCTGGCCATGCAAAAGAAGGATTCTGCATTATTTGAAAAGATACTGGCTAAGCAATTCATTATTCGTGGCGAAGATGAATTCCTGAACAGGGCTGATTATATCAAAGACAGGATTCATGGAACCTGGACGATTGATACTGTTAGATACCAGAATCTGGTGTTGCAGTTTTTTGGAGATATGGCAGTATTAACTTATCGGAATACATTAGATGGAACAGATGCAGATGGCAAGCCAGATATTGAACATTATACATGGGCTGATATGTATACTAAAGAAAACGGGGGATGGAAAATTTTATCCAGTCATTGCATTGACGCAAAAATAGAATATCCTGCAATTATTCATCTTGAAAAATAGCGATTGTGCCGCATTTTTTAAACGCAGTATTGACATAATCAATATCCACTAAGTAATATTCGTTAACTGTCAGAATGATTTAACAGCAGATAGGATTATTTAGAAACCTCTCTTTTAAACGCTGAAATAAAGAATGAGCCTTTACCTGTAGTCTCAAATGATTCGGGATAACTATCGCCCTGCAGGTTGTAGCAGATTGTAAGCAATTCATTTTCGTATTTATAAATAGTGGCAAAATGTCTTCCGGTATTTACCCCTTCTTTGCCGTAAATATCTAATTTGTTTCCGCTGAATTTAAGCACCCCGATTTCAGTACTTTCAGCAACATAGGTATATACAGTGTCTTCTATGATCAGTTTATGTTTTGCAAAACCGGCAGCTGGCAATTCTGTTCCGCCCAATTCCTGCCTTACAGGAACCCAGATTCCGTTAAGCTCATTTTTTTTATTTATGAATTGGCCTTCAGCAGTAAAAGAAATAACTGGTACAAGCAAAAGAGAAATAATCAATGATCGCATACTTTTATTTTTTACGAAAATATCCAATTTTTTTTACTTCAGCTTAATTTTAGGCATTCTGCTCCAGTATCTTCTTTATCAGTACAATTTGCCCAAGATGATAATGAGCATGTTCAATAATACCATGCAGATTACTGTAGTAAGTTCCGTATTTTTCGTTTGTAAAATTTTCTCCAAGTTTTGACTCTGGCAACTGCTCAACCAGGTTGGCAAATACTTCAGCATCAATAAAGATTTTGAGTAAGAAGTTTTCCCAGTCTTGCTGCGAATGGATTGGCGGATGATTGAAACTGAATTTATCATGGGCATCAAGCAGCCCGCCCTGTAACACTTTCAATACAGCATTTACAAAATAATGTGTATGATAAACCAGCGTGGCGATTGTATTAAATGAATAAACCTGTGTTGTGGCCTGTTGCCAGTTTATACCGCTCAGGTTATCTTTCAGGTTCGAAGATGTCCAGTTGCCGCCAAAATAAATTCCCCTGAAGTGTTTTGTAATTTGTTGCGTTGTATTCATTGCTTTGTAGTGCTTAATTATTTTTCATAGCTTTTTCAATATCGCCCCAGGTATCCCATATCTGTTTTGATAATTTTTTAAACAGCAACGAGTCTGTACTTTTTTCCAGTTCATCAAACAGGTCATGCATTTCTGCCCTTAGGTCAGGATATTTATCAGAAAGTTCCCGGAAATCTATCCATGCCTGCCTGTGTTTAGCAAAAGCAGTTTTAAATACTTTCGGGCATTGCGTAAAATCTAATTTGCCAATTTCATCGGCATAATTGGTTATGGCCTGGCTTAGTGTGGCTGTTTCGCAGGCGTGGTTCCTGATCTTGCCTAAAGAATCATCCATTTTTATTACCATTTCCATACTGGTCTTTTCTGATGGGGCTACAGGTATGGTAGTACCGGCCTCTTTATTTGAACTTGAATAATTACAGCCTGACACAACAAGTATAACAAGTGACATAACCCGGAAGTAATTACTTGTTTTCATTTCAAATAGTTTAAAACATGATTGTAAATTATAATCATGTTAGTAAGTGTATACTAAAGATAAATAATAATGACGTTGCAGGCAAGTAGATTTGGCGTGCACAGACAGGGAAAAATTGCATTAGTAGAAAAACTATAAATCCATAGCAGCTGATTTTACATTCTACACTAAATGAAATAAATAGGAATAGAAATTTACTGCATGATGCAATGCTCTGCAGAAAGCTGAAAAGCAATAGTACCCTGTCTGCTGCAAATAACAAAGCGCTGTATTTTATCAGCATTCTATTTATTCTTTTTTTCCATTTGCCAAAACTCTGTAGTATTTATTTCCTGTAATAAGTAAACCTTCAGATTTTTTGTTGGGCCAGTTCTTAGTGTAACCTTTGTGATGCTGCACATCAATGCCAATAAGCTTACTCTTATACTTTCTTTTTTATAATAATATTGAAGCGGCTGTATAAATATAATCGAAGTTCAAAGAATTTTTTAAGACTGTATCGGTTGGGCAAAATAAAACGTTGTTGGCCAGGGGCCAACA
>JBATAS010000398.1:0-1980 GCA_049661965.1 Ferruginibacter sp.
CCTTATATCAACAGCCAGTTTATTTTTCCTGTGGTTGTTATTGCCGGAATAATTGTTGCCAGGCTTTTATCAAAAACATATTTTTCCGATATGTTTAATTTTGATTTCAGCAGCAACGCTGATTATGTTGAAGGGAAGGTCAGCTTTATGGATATGGCAACACCAAATATCACTTTGATTATTTTCTGGATAAGCGCTTTAATATTGGCTGCTGCAACTATAGTTAAAAAATATTCATTAATACCCATGATGGGTTTAATAACCTGTATGTACCTGCTTACTGGTATGACCAAAAATAACTGGGCATGGTTTATAGGCTGGCTGGCACTGGGTTTAATCTTTTATTTCCTATATGGATACAAGAAGAGTAAACTGGCTGCTTCAGAATCATAGTATCAAACTAAAAGAATTTAAACGGCACAAGTGAATTAACTTTGTGCCGTTTTTAATTAACAGCAAATGAAGTATCAACCCGGCGACAAAATAATTGTTTTACTTACTGAAGAGGAAGGTAAGGTACTGGAAATTATGACCGAAAAAATGGTTTTGATTGAAGTTAAAGGCGTTAAATTCCCGGCCTATACTGATCAGATTGACTTCCCTTATTTTACAATGTTTTCGGAAAAAAGAAAAGCAGAAAAAAAGAAAGTGTTTATTGACCAGGTTCAGAAAGAAAAGGCCACAGCTAAGGTAAAAGAAGGGAACGGCATAATGCTTTCATTCATACCTGTATTTGATAAGGATATTTTTGATGATGATATTGTTGAGAAATTCAAGTTATACCTGGTTAATCAAAATGAAACAGCTTATACTTTCAGTTATAATCTGATGATTGGTGGCGAAAGTAATTTTCAATTAAAGAATATCATTGAACCGCTGAGTGATTTTTATCTGCACGACGTAAAATTTGAAGATCTGAGTGACAGCCCCAGGTTTGAATTTGAATTTGCATTAAAAGAGCCTGATAAAAAGAAAGCGCTGTATTATGAATCATCTTTAAAACTTAAAGCAAAGCAATTATTTAAAAAAATAGAGGAGATTCAATTAAAAAATGAGCCTGGGTTTTCTTATATACTGATGGAAGATTATCCTGACAGGCTTGAAGAGGAAAGGGTTGATCTCAGCCGGTTGGGCAATGCCGGTTTCAGGCTGTATGATGCAGGTAAGATAAAGCAGCATCTTGAACCGGCACGTTCGGTTGTTGACCTTCATATTGAAAAACTTACAGACGACTGGAAGCATCTGAATAATTTTGAAATACTGACTATGCAGTTAAAGGCTTTCGAAAAGTATTATGAACTTGCTGTATCGCACTATCAGTCTTCTTTAACAATTATACATGGAGTAGGCGTTGGTAAACTGCGGGATGAAATCCATGATATTTTGAGGTTGAAGAAAGAAGTAAGCACTTTTGTAAACCAGTATAGTCAACTGTATGGTTATGGTGCCACTGAAATATTTTTTGAGTATAAATAATAGATTTGCGCCCTCCTTATATTACTATAACCGCTTTGAGCAGATTAATGACGAACAATTAAATTAAGAAAAACCAGGAAACAACATGCCGTTTAGCGAACTGATCATTTATATCATTTTTGTAATTGGCTTTGCATTAACGCCGGGGCCAAATATGATGCTGTTTCTTACTTATACTTTTGAATATGGCCGCAAGGCGGGTTATGCAACTGCAGCAGGTATTGTGAGCGCTTTTGTAGTGCACATCACAGCCATCATTCTTGGGTTAACAGCGCTGCTGCTTGCGATGCCACATGCACTGGATGTGTTGCGTTACTGCGGCATTGCTTATCTGTTTTACCTGGCAATACGTAACCTGAAGCCGGTGCAATGGAAAAAAGTTGAAACTGCTAACGAAAATGGAGAATTGATGCAGTTTTACTTTAAAGGATTAATCAGTAACGTGCTTAACCCGGGCTCACTGGTTTTATACTTTTCATTGATACCGCAGTTTATTCACCCTGA
>JBATAS010000399.1:0-3073 GCA_049661965.1 Ferruginibacter sp.
GTACATCGGCAAAAAGAAAGGTTCGAAATGTTTTGCCCAGTAATGCGGAGCTGTACTCCATAATTTTCCCTGGATTTCTTTGGTGACCATTTTTATAAAATTTAAATTGTTTATGATTGATATTTCGTTACCTGCCGCTAAGTATCAGTACAGGTCCTTCAAGTTTTTCCAGCCTTTTTATCAGACCATCAATGATTCCCTTCTGCGAAGCATTATTTTTTTTGAGTTCGTATATCAATTGCTGCTGCTCCTGTACCGCTTTTACCAACGGCACTACAAACTCTGCGTAGCGTAAACCGTAAAAATCATTTTCATTTTTAGGGTTATCTACGCCGCTGAAATCGTAACCAAGTTCTTTTGCTGCAGTTTCTACATCCTGTGCTATAAAACCCGACTGGATGATTTTTGCTTTTTCGATGGCAGCAATCTGCATATCTGTATTCCAGGTATCGCTTTTATGCTCATTCAGTTTTTTGCTGAGAGCCTGAATATCGAGTTGATAAGTAACAGGTTTAAGCTTCATGATGAAATCAAGTCCCTTTACATCTTCCTGTATGTTTTTTTTGAAACGGCCATCGCTGATATTGGTCCAGTTTGTAAAACCGCCGGTTGAAGTTGTGGAACTGTTGCCAATCCTTGCCTGGTTGCTGGCGGTGGCATTTGCAGTTGCACCTATTGCGATGCTGTTATAAAGGCCGGTACCCGTTACATTGCTTTCGGTACCCAGGAAAGTATTGTTCCATCCATGATTGAAACCATGTCCTGCTTTGTAACCAATAGCAGTATTATAGCTGGATGAAATAGTTAAATTTAACGTTGAGACTCCAATACCTGTATTTCCTGAGCCGGCTGTATTTTCTTCGAGGGAATAATAACCACTTGCCACATTGTATTTACCCGATGTATTATCAATAAGGGCTCCGTAACCAACGCCCGTATTATAATCACCATTGATGTTGTAAAGAAGAACACTCCCTCCAAAAGCTGAATTATATGCGCCTATTGTGTTTCTATACAATGCAGAGCCTCCAACAGCTGTATTGTGGCCTCCGGTAATATTGGAATAAAGGCTTGTACGGCCTATAGCTATATTTGAAGAACCCGTTGTATTTGAAAAAAGGCTGTTTTTGCCTAATGTGCTGTTATATATTCCGGTATTATTAAGTCCACTGTTTATACCCACAAGTGTATTGTCATTACCTTTTGCAGATAGTATTGTACTGCCATTTATGCGGTAAACAGAATCGGTATTGATACTGCCACCTGATACATCTAATTTAAAAGCCGGGTTTGCTGTGCCGATACCTATGTTCTGTGCAAACAGTGTATGTGAAAAAGCAATCAGCGTAATACAAAAGAACAGTTTCATTTTATTTTTTCTTTGAGTGATTAATTAAACAGGGGCAAAACTAAGTCCGCAGCATATGCAGCAAAAGCCCGCTTTCACCAATGGTGGTGCTTATTGTTTTTTCGGAAACCAGCTTTTTGTAATATTTTGATACCTGCTTTGAACGAACGGTGGGGTTTAATATGTAAGCGGTATGTATTTAACTACTATTTACAAACAGACAAACAGCAACTGACCAACACTGTTTTTTATTGAATTATCAGATTAACTTTATTGCCGCAAAAACACAATTTTATGCAATGCTGTGTTTTCTATAAATGGTTTTTTTATTTCTGTTCAGGCATCATCTTTCTTTTACAAACTGCAAAGGCGCAGTATGCAGAAAAAGATTTTGTACACTATACTGTTAAAGACGGGCTGAGCGATAACTTTATTACCGGGATGCAACAGGATGATCAGGGTTATCTGTGGATAGGTACTGATGTTGGACTAAACCGTTTTGATGGAAATTCTTTTAAAAACTTTTACCAGGGCTCTGCAGGTATTCCCTTACAGTCGAGTACTGTCAGCCGCCTTAAGGTTTTTAAGCCCGGTCATTTAGGTATTCTCACCAGGGGTGGTTTCCAGTTACTGGATACCCGTAAGTTTAGTTTACAGAATTTTTATATCGCCGACAGTACTTCCTTCAGCAGTCAGCGTAATGCTTGCTGGGACGCTATGCAGTTGCCCGATGGGTCATTTGCCGTTACAAGTGCTGCGGGTTTCCAGGTTTATGACAGGTCGGGTAAAGTTGTTTTTCTGTATGATGCCTACAGTGTGAAGGATATTGGCAAAAAAAGAATTCTCTACGGCAGGGATATCTTTAAACTTAATGATAAGGAATACCTTGTTTATGTAGAGGAAGCCGGACTTGCATATTATAATCATGAAAAAAAAATATTCCGCCAGATTGATCCCAGTGATAAAACATGGAGTAATTTCTCTCACCCGGTAATAACTTCAGGCGTTTCCTGGGCAGTAAAATACCAGCTTACCAAAGATCAGTTCATTTTTATCCCAAGCGGAAAAGACAGCATTCTGTTTTATGATCATCACTTAAAAAAGAGAACTGTATCAGGTTTGCCTTACAAACTCTCTTTAGAAATATCCTGGGAAAGCAAGATCAGGATGCTGAACGATTCTGTTTTTTTGATCAATGGGGGCAGGTATGGATTTTACCTGTTTCACCTTAACAGGCAAACAGGACGCGTTACAACTGATGGCAAACAACTGATGCCCGATTTTAAAATAGCGTCTGTATTTCTTGATAAGGATAAAAGATTATGGTTAGGTACCAGTGCGGGTTTGCTGAAACAAAAATTAAACAGGCCTTTGATCAGTTCTTACCGGTATCCAAACCCGCCCGGACAAACCGGAAATCTTGTTACCACCTACAGCCATAAAAATAAATTATACGCAGGCCGTTTTTCCTGGACAAACGGAGGATTATCAGTAATTAACCCGGCCAGCATGCAGATAGAAAAGCACATACAATTTTATGGGGGCAATAACAGGTGGAACGAAATTTTATCCATACAAATGTATCACCCCGATACTTTATGGCTCGGCACCAGTCAGGGCCCGTTATGGCTTGATACGAAAACTTACAGCTATGGCAAATTATTTAAAGAGAAAGATAGTTTATGGGTTTCGGTTCTGGCACCTGTCAATAGCGATGGGTATGCC
>JBATAS010000400.1:0-11272 GCA_049661965.1 Ferruginibacter sp.
GAGCTCAGGTAGCATCGGCAAAAGACGAAACTGCCGGTTACTGGAACCCGGCGGGCCTTACCGGTATAAAAGATTACCCAAGCATTGGTGCCATGCATGCTGAATATTTCAGTGGTATAGCCAAGTATGATTATTTAGCAGGAGCTATGCCCATTCAAAATAATAAAAGGGCATTGGGTATAACAGTGCTGCGATTTGCCATTGATGAAATTCCAAACACGTTAAACCTGGTGGAGCCCGACGGAAGCATCAATTATGATAATATAAAAACCTTTAGCGTAGCTGACTGGGCATTGCTACTTTCGTTTGCACAGAATATTAAAACAACTGAAACCCAAAATATAAGCTTTGGCGTTAACGCAAAAGTTATTTACCGTAAAATAGGAAGCTTTGCATCGGCCTGGGGTTTTGGTTTAGATGCCGGAGTTCAGATGCATGGTAAGCGCAGTCATTTTGGAATTGTGGCCCGGGATATAACTACTACTTTTAACGCATGGTCTTTTAGTTTTACCGACCGGGAGAAAGAGGTTTTATATCTTACAAAAAATGATATACCGGTAAAATCAACCGAGCTTACGGCGCCCCGTGTTATTATAGGAGGCGGGTACGATTTCAAACTTGGTAAATCGGTAAACCTGATGGCCGAAGCAAATTTAGATGTAACATTTGATGGAAAAAGAAATACCGTTTTCAGCGGCAATACCATCAGTGTTGACCCCCGTATTGGTTTAGAAGCTACTATAAAAGATGTCTTTTTTGTAAGAGCCGGTATATCCAACTTTCAAAAAACATTGGATGACAGCGATACTTTAAATCTGAAAAAGACCTGGATATATCAGCCAAGTGCCGGTGCCGGATTTAAAATTAAAAATGTAATGATTGATTACGCCTTCACTAATCTTGCTAATCAGTCAAATCCTTTATACACTCATATATTTTCATTGCGTTTAAATTTAGTAGGCAAGAAAGACTCAGAATAAAAAATTAATAATCTGTATGAAAAAAATTCTATTAATCCCTATTATAACTTTGCTGGCCCTTACCGGTTATGCTCAGTTAAACAACAGTTGGATTGATTATAGCAAAACTTATTACAAGTTTAAACTGGCCAAGGATACATTATCCCGTATCAGTCAACCGGTATTGGCTGCCGCAGGTTTAGGTACAGTGCCGGCCGAAAATTTCCAGTTATGGCGTAACGGTAAAGAGGTACGTATATACACATCGGTACCAACAGGTATATTAAGTTCAGGAGACTTTATCGAATTCTGGGGTGAAATGAATGATGGAAAACCCGATAATCCGCTTTATCGCAATCCGGCAACACAGCTTTCAGACAAGTTCAGTTTAGAAACTGATACAGTTACCTATTTTTTAACGGTTAACAGCGTTGGCGGCAACCTTAGGTATATTCCGGCAATAAATAATACAGCAGGCAATACCTTACCCGCCGATGCATATTTTATGCGCAGAATTGAAACAAATTTCAGAAATATTATTAACAGGGGATATGCAGCAGTTTTAGGAGGCACTTATGTTTATTCGTCGTCTTACGATATTGGCGAAGGATGGACTACTTCAAACATTGGCCCCTGCTGTGCATTATCGGTAACACTTCAGAATATAAATTTTTATGCAGCAGGACCGCCAAACAGTATAATCTATACAGTTTCGGCAGTAGGGGATGCGTTACTTCCCCGAGAACTGGTTTCAAAAATGTCGGGTGTTACAATTGGGCAAAAACCCATGCCTTACTTTAATTACCTGAAGGATACTATCAGAAATCTGCCGCTTTCATTAATTGTAAATCCAACGGCATTAAATGTAAGTATCAATGGAAATAGTTCTGATCTTAATGACAGGGTTAAGGTTAGTGGTTTTTCGGTTACTTACCCGGCAACATTTAATTTTAATAATACAAAGAATTTTTATTTTGAACTTAAGGATAATGCACTGGGTAATTACCTGGTGATTACCAACTTCAATACTAATGGAGCTGCGCCAATATTATATGATTACAATAATTCGAAAAGGATTATTGGTGATATCAGTACAGCCGGCCAGGTAAAATTTGCATTGGATCCTTCTTTAGATACTTTACGCCGGTTTAACCTGATGAGCCAGGATGTTTCCAATATCAATACCGTATCCTCTCTTGGCGCCAAAACATTTGTCAATTATACAAATGCTGCCAACCAGGGCGATTACCTGATTATCAGTAACCCTGTTTTATATAATAATGGCTCGGGAACTAATAATGTAGATTTATACAGGCAGTACAGGAGTACTGTACCGGGTGGAGGTTATAATGCCAAGGTTTATGATATTGATGAACTGAATGATCAGTTTGGGTTTGGTATTAAAAAACACCCCGCCGCAATCCGTGATTTTATCCGTTTTGCCAGTCAGCAGTTTAATCCTGCTCCCCAATATGTATTTATTATAGGCCGTAGTTTATCGTATATAGATTATACAACCAACCAAAGTAATCCTGTTGCTGATCAGTTAGATCTGGTACAGACTTTCGGCTGGCCTGCATCGGATATATTGCTTTCCAGCAATCCCGGACAACTTATACCACTTATTCCTATTGGAAGATTAGGAGCAATAAACGGAACAGAAGTAGGTATTTACTTAGATAAGATGAAAGAATATGAACAGGTACAGCAATTGAGTAGCCCAACTATTGGAGATAAAGCCTGGATGAAGAATATGTTGCATACTATTGGCGGATCAACAGAATCTGAAAATAATGAGTTTCTTGGTTATATGAATGGTTATAAGGCTGTAGTGCAGGATACCTTATTTGGTGCAAATGTGGAAACCTTTACTAAAACATCTGTTGCAACCATTGAGCAGGAACAAAGCCAGCGGATAAGTGAATTGTTTCAGGAAGGGCTTAGTTATGTAAAATATTTTGGACACTCATCGGCTAATGAGCTGGCCATTAATTTAAACTACCCCGAGAATTATCAAAATACAGGAAAATATCCTTTTATGCATGTTAGCGGATGTACTGTAGGTAACTTTTTTACTTTTAATACAAACAGGGTGCTTGGTTACACCGGCATGTCTCTTTCCGAAAAATACATTTTTCTGAATCATAAAGGAAGTATAGGGTTTTTAGGCAGCACCCATTTTGGTGTAGCGCCTTTTTTGAATTTCTATAATACCAGTTATTATAGTGAGTTTTCCAGGAATTTATATGGCAGTTCTGTAGGAAAAGTAATTCAAAAAACAATCCAGAATTTAGGAAGTAGTCCGGGTACTTTGGACCCGCTGTCGAGGATGCATATGGAAGAAATTACCTTGCATGGCGACCCAGCACTTAAAATAAATTCTTTTGCCAAACCGGATTATGTAATAGAAGATCAATTGGTGAAATTTATTCCTAACCTTATTTCAGTTGCCGACAATCATTTTAATATTGATATTAAAATGCTGAATATAGGAAAATCGGTTAGAGATTCTATGCGGGTTACAGTAAAACAAAAATTGCCTAATGATACTGTTAAAATATTATTTAGCCAGTTAATACCGGCAACTTTATATCAGGATTCACTTTATCTGACTGTACCCATAAACCCTATTACTGATAAAGGGCTTAACAGGTTAACCGTAACCTTAGATGATGGTAACCGGATTGATGAATTATATGAGATCAATAATGAAATAACCAAAGATTTTTACATTTTTGAAGATGAATTGAGGCCTATATCGCCTTATAACTATTCCATCGTTAATCAGCAGAATATTAAGTTTTATGCAAGTACGGCAAACCCGCTCAGCAGTACCCGCCAGTATGTGATGGAAATAGACACTACTGAATTGTTTAACTCAGCTTTAAAAAAGGTATATAATGTAAGCGGTGTTGGCGGTGTAATAGAATTCAATCCATCGAACTTCAGTTTTACCGACAGTACAGTTTATTACTGGAGAACTTCTACTGTACCTGTTAACAATAATAATATAATATGGAATAATTTCTCGTTTATTTATTTACCAAACAGCACGGCAGGCTTTAATCAATCTCATTTTTACCAGTATCAAAAAAACACCTATAATAAAGTTAACCTGGCACCCGACAGGAGCTTTAAGTTTGATACCCGTAATATTATTTATAATGTTCGTACAGCTATTTATCCCAATTCAAGCGATGGACCCGATTATTCAATAAGTAATGATGGCATATTAAAAATGGAAGGGTTTTATGGCCCGGGTCTGGCACCTAATACAGAAGGGTTGAGGTTTTATGTAATTGATACAGTAACTCAACAGATATGGGTAAACACCGATAACGGAACTACCGGTCAATACGGTAGTGTGCGGCCAATACCAATCAATCCTACTGTTAAACCAGGTTGGTATCAATTTAAAATAACTAATACAGCACAAAGAAAAACTGTAATGGACTTCCTGGATTCAATACCTGTTGGCCATTATATTGTATTAACTAATTGCACTGCTCCGCCATTTACTTATTTCCCGGCCAGTTGGAGGGACGATACTACTACACTCGGCTCGGGTAATTCTTTATATCATAAATTAAAAGCCAACGGCTTCAGCGATTTGGATTCGATACATACAATAAACAGGCCTTTTGTTTTTGTGTATAAGAAGGGTACACCAGGGGCAGTTTTACAAACCATATCTCCGTTACCAACAGATAAACTGAATGTTGATTTTTATACACTGGGTAATCATTTATCCGGAGATATGACTTCAGATAAGTTTGGGCCTGCTTTAAACTGGAATTCGTTGCATTGGAGAGGTAGTGCAGTTGAAACACCGTCTACTGATAGCGTATCTGTTGAAGTCTATGGTATTGACAATGGCGGAAACTCAAGCCTGTTGGCAACAGTAAGGCCTGCAGTTGATACTTCTTTAAGCTGGATCAATGCACAAACATATCCCTACCTTAAATTGAAAATGCTGTCTAAGGATTCAGTTAATGCATCGCCACATCAATTAAGGTACTGGAGAGTAAATGGTTCTTATATTCCCGAGGGTGCCGTTGCGCCAAATGTACTTTTCTCTATGAAAGATACGGCCGACCAGGGTGAGATTGTTGATTTTAAATTAGCATTTAAAAATATAAGCCAAACTGATTTTGCTGATAGCCTTACATTCAATTTCATAATTACCGATCGGAGTAATGTACCTCATCCCATCACAGTGCCAAAAGGTAAGGTGCTGGTATCGGGCGATACATTGATGATAAACTTTAAAATAGATACCAGGAATTATCCGGGTGCAAATACCATATTTGTTGAAGTGAATCCGAATAACGATCAACCGGAACAATATCATTTTAACAATATCCTGTTTAAAGATTTGTTTGTTCGGGCAGATGATTTTAATCCGCTGCTTGATGTGACATTTGATGGGGTTCATATTCTGAATAAAGACATAGTATCGGCGAAGCCACATATTTTAATTAACCTCAAAGACGAAAGCAGGTTCCTGGCACTGAGCGATACATCTTTAATAAAAGTACAGGTTCGTTTCCCTGATAATTCGTTACGTACCTATTATTTTGGCGACTCACTTACGTTTACCCCTGCTAATTTATCAACCGGAAACAATACAGCTGTAATTGACTTTTTTGCACAGTTTCCCGATACAGAAGCTGATGAGTATTATGAGTTAATTGTTTCGGGCCGTGATGTGGTTGGTAACAGCGCTGGTGCCATTGATTATCATGTAGAGTTTAAGGTAATCAACAAGCCGATGATTTCTAATCTGCTCAACTATCCTAATCCGTTTACAACCTCAACTGCATTTGTATTTTACATTACCGGCAGCGAGGTTCCGCAAAACCTGCGTATTCAGGTATTAACGGTTACCGGTAAAGTGGTTAAGGAAATTACTAAGGACGAACTTGGTCCGCTGCATGTAGGTAGAAATATAACAGAATATAAATGGGATGGAACCGATACTTACGGCGATAAGTTAGCCAACGGAGTTTATTTGTACAGGGTACTTACAAATTTAAATGGCAAATCGCTGGATAAGTTTAAAGCCGACGGCGATAAAACAGATAAATACTTTACCAAGGGATATGGAAAAATGGTCCTTATCAGGTAAATGAACAACCCGAATAAAATCCAAAGCTGTCTTTAATAGACAGCTTTTTTTATTTGATTACTCACCTGAATTTTATTACTGGCATATCGTTGTTACCTTTGCAAAAAAAAATTACATGGCTAAGATAGCTATCAATATAGCAACAGGAAGTTTGCAGCAGGAAGAAGTGATAGTAGGGATTGACCTGGGGACGACCAATAGTCTGGTTGCCATTATTCATCCCGAAAATAAAAAACCGGTTGCATTAAAAGAGCATAACAGCAAATCGCTGGTACCCTCAGTTATTCATTTTGCCGGTGATAAAAATGTTATTGTTGGCGAGGAAGCTAAACAATACCTGGTATCCGATCCGGCAAATACCGTTTTTTCGGCTAAAAGATTAATGGGTAAAACCTATAATGATGTAAAGAATAACTCGGGCACTTTGGCGTACAGGATTATTGATGCCGAAGATAAACTTGTTAAAGTACAGGTTGGTAATGTTTTTTATTCGCCTGTTGATCTGTCTTCTCTTATTTTAAAAGAACTGAAAAAACAGGCAGAACATATTTTAAAAACCCCGGTGAGTAAAGCGGTTATTACCGTGCCTGCCTATTTTAACGATGCACAGCGCCAGGCAACAAGAGATGCCGGTAAATTAGCCGGCCTTGATGTATTGCGTATTATTAATGAGCCAACTGCGGCAAGTTTAGCTTATGGTTTTGGATTAAATAAAGAAGAATCAAAAACCATTGCCGTGTACGATCTGGGCGGTGGTACATTCGATATTTCTATTTTAAATATTGCCAATGGTGTTTTCGAAGTATTGTCAACACATGGCGATACGTATTTGGGAGGAGATGATTTTGATACTGCAATTGTTGATTACTGGATAACAGAAAATAAATTTGAAGGCGATGAAACTAAGCACCGCCAGGTACTGAGACTGACTGCAGAAGAAGCTAAAAAACATTTATCAGCAAATGAAAAATTTGAAACGGATTATGAGGGTATAAAACTTTCAATAAACATTCAAAAGTTTGCAGAAATAATAAAGCCTGTTGTTGATAAAACTATTACAGCCTGCAGGAATGCCATTAAAGATGCAGGAATTAAAAAAGAAGAAGTTGATGAAATAGTAATGGTGGGTGGAAGTACCAGGGTGCCGCTGGTTAAAGAAATGGTAAGCAACTTTTTCGGAAAAGATTTAAATGACAAGGTTGATCCGGATGAAGTAGTTGCTTTGGGAGCAGCTATACAGGCCGATATATTAGCAGGCAATACAACTGATTTGTTATTGCTTGATATAACACCGTTGTCACTTGGGTTAGAAACTATGGGCGGATTGATGGATGTATTGTTGCCACGCAATTCTAAAATACCTGTTAAGGCCAGCCGCCAATATACAACCTATAAAGACGGACAAAGCGGAATAAAGATTGCTGTTTACCAGGGCGAAAGAGATATGGTAAAAGATAACCGGCGCCTTGCTGAGTTTAACCTTACCGGCATACCCGGCATGCCTGCAGGCTTACCAAAAGTTGAAATAAGTTTTTTGATAAATGCTGATGGTATATTGATAGTTAATGCAAAAGAATTACGCAGCGGTATTGAACAATCTGTAGAAGTAAAGCCACAGTATGGTTTAACAGATGAAGACGTGGAGAAGATGTTGCTGGATTCTATGGAACATGCAAAAGAAGACATGGATACCCGGGCATTAACCGAAGCAAGAACCGAAGCTGAACAATTATTACAAACCACTGAAAAATTTATTCAGAAAAATTTAAGTTTGTTATCTGCAACTGAGTTGTCGGCAACATCACTGGCTATGCAGGCTTTACAGTTGTCTATTGATATGAATGATAAAAACCTGATTCAGGCCAAAACAGAAGAGCTAAATGATATTTCAAGACCTTATGCCGAGCGTATAATGGATGAGGCTGTTCAAAAAACCATGAAAGGAAATAAAATAGACTCCATGAAATGAACAGCGGGCCGAAATATTATTTTCCGCAGCTTGATGCTGTAAGGGGGCTGTCATTTTTAGCCGTTTATTTTTTCCATGCATTTCATCCAAAGTTTGGCCCGGGGCTTTTTAGCAGGATGTGTGATTTTTTTTATCAAAATCTTATTTTATCTATTGATGTATTTTTCATCCTCTCATCCTTTTTGCTTACCTGGCTGGGTATAAATGAATATAAAGCAAAAGGCAATTTTTCATTTATCAATTATTTTATTCGTCGTGCATTACGTATCTGGCCATTGTATTTTATATTGATGGTATTTGCTTTTGTTGTGGTGCCGTATGCATCAAACTATTTTAATATGCCGGTAACCTTGCCACCTGCTTATTATTACTTACTTTTTATAGCAAATTTTTACCAGGAAGGGCATGTATATTTTTTGCAATTTTTATGGACACTATCTGTAGAAGAACAGTTTTATCTGCTTTGGGGCATTTGTTTATTACTTTTTCAAAAAAGATTAATGACCTGTGTGGTTGTATTAACTGCATTAAGCCTTTGTTATACGGCCTATGCTATGCTTAATAATGTTCAACACTATTTTAATACATTGACCTACCTGTTTGATTTTGCAATAGGAATACAGGCAGCCGTACTTATGCACAGAAAAAATCGGGTAGTCAGATTTTTTAAAAACATGAGCAAAAGGCACAATCTGCTGTTTTTTTTATCACTGCCTTTTATGTTTATTATAATCTTCTCTTTGATTAATCTGGCTCCCGGAGCATTAACTCCCTGGTTCGATCTGTTGGGACGTTATCTTTTTATAATTTTTACAGGACTGCTCATTATTGAACAAATGGTAAATGAAAACAGTTTACTAAAACTAAAATCGCAGCGGTTTTTAATCTATACCGGTAAAATATCTTACGGCTTATATTGTTTTCATGGTATAGTGCTTACGTTTGGCTTGGTGGTTTTACAAAAATTAAATATAACAATGCCGGTAATAGTAAAGGGATTGCTTTTCCTGGCAATCAACTATATTATTTCTGCTATCAGTTATCGGTTTATAGAAAAGCCCTTTTTACAATTAAAGAATAAACTGCGTAGAATTTAATTTAGTGCAAAGCGTGAATACGGTTTACATATTTTCCAATAACATCAAATTCCAGGTTAACTAAACCGCCTTGTTGCAACTGTTTGATATTGGTATGTTCAAAAGTGTATGGGATTATGGCTACGGTAAATGTATCGCTGCCGATGTTAAATAAAGTGAGGCTGATTCCATTTATTGTTATTGATCCTTTTTCAATTATATAGGTTGAAAACTGGCCGGGAAACTGAAAGCTGAATTCCCAACTTCCATTTTTATCTGCTATGCCGGTGCAGGTTGCGGTACAATCTACATGGCCTTGTACAATATGCCCATCAAGGCGGCTATTTAACAGCATACAGCGTTCAAGGTTAATAAGAGACCCTTGTTTCCAATTGTGCAGCTCAGTCTTTAATAGTGTTTCTTCAATAGCAGTAACCTTGTGCATATTGCCTGTAACTTCTTCAACTGTAAGGCAAACTCCGTTATGGCTAACGCTTTGATCAATTTTTAGCGCATTTGAAAGTGGAGAATCTACCCAAAACGTTTTGTTGCTCCCGTGGCTTACAATGTCTTTAATTATGCCTGTATTTTCTATTATTCCTGTAAACATTCGTCAAATTTCGGATTTTGTAGTCAAGAATTTCATTATTTCATTTTTTCGTTTATCTTTGCGGCCCTGCTTAAATTTAAGGCAGGTATTAAAATCACCTAAAGGAGGTATATAATTTATGTTAATAATTGATTCAAAAGACTGCGAAAACATCGACAAGGCACTTAAAAAGTACAAAAAGAAATTTGAAAAAAGCAAAGTGTTGTTGCAATTAAGAGACAGACAGGCTTTTACCAAACCATCTATCCGTCGTCGTAAAGAAGTCCTTAAGGCAATTTACAAAGAGCAGGTTTCTGCAGGTAAGTTCGACTAAGATATTTAAATCAGCAATATATTAAACTGATATCCGGTTATCATAACTTTGGGTATCAGTTTTTTTATGCAACAAAATGCAGATCATACCATACAGCATTTTCTCGATTATCTTAAATTTCAAAAAAGATATTCTAAGCATACTGTAATATCTTATCAAAACGATCTCAAATCTTTTTTTACATTTTTAGCGATTCAGTTTGGAGAAACTCCTCTTGCAGAAATTAAATCAGCTTTTATCAGATCCTGGCTGGCAGAGCTAAAGCAGGAGGGGATGGAATCCAAAAGTATCAACAGGAAAATATCAACACTTAAAACCTTTTTTAAATACCAGTTGAGGCAGCAAACTATTAAAGTTAGCCCGATGACAACTATAATAACACCGAAAATAAGTAAACGGCTACCGCAATTTGTTGATAAAAAGGATATAAACACCTTATTGCAATATGTTGAATTTCCGGATACCTGGGATGGAAAGACCCATCGTTTGATAATTGCTTTGTTTTATAATACAGGCATGCGGCAGGCTGAACTTACAGGACTAAAAGAAATACATATCTCTAAAAATAACAGTTCAGTTAAAGTGCTGGGAAAGGGTAATAAAGAAAGGATTATTCCGGTTAGTGATCAACTGATGAATACACTGCAGGAATATATGCTTGCCAAAAAAAAGAATTTCGAAAATGCTGATGCAACCTTTCTGCTGGTAACAGCAAGCGGCAAAAAACTCTATTACCGTTATGTATATAATGCTGTTAATAAGTATCTCCAACTTGTTACTACTATTGATAAAAAAAGTCCTCACGTACTCAGGCATACTTTTGCCACACATTTAATGGATAGCGGAGCCGATTTAAATGCAGTTAAAGAATTACTTGGCCATAGCAGCCTGGCTGCTACTCAGATATATACACATAATACCATCGAAAAATTAAAAGATATTCATAAAAAGGCTCACCCTAAAGCGTAAAAGGTTCAGCGTAAACAGTAATATTCTATTACAATATTCCGTTTAAAACTTTGACAGAATTATCAGCATAAATTTTTTGAAAGATGATTTTATATCATTAACTTCATTTAGCAATTAAAACCGGTAAAACCCTGCATAAAATTTGCCTATGATTTAATAATCTACACTATTTTTTACATTATTTTTCACAGATTAAAATCAGATGTTATGAACGTAAACATTCAGACAGTGCACTTTGATGCAGACAC
>JBATAS010000401.1:0-9022 GCA_049661965.1 Ferruginibacter sp.
TTCATGAGCCCGGTTTTGCTGATGAACGAAACACCTTTTGAAGCAAAAGAAGTACACGAAGTAGAAGCCTTTGGTCCGGTGAGTACCATCATGCCTTATAAAACTGCAGATGATGCCATTGCCTTAAGCAAACTTGGCAAAGGAAGTCTCTGTTCTACTATTGTTACTGCTGATTATAAAACTGCACAACATTATGTTATAAATGCTGCCACACATCATGGCCGCATTTTAGTATTGAATAACGAATGTGCTAAAGAAAGCACAGGCCATGGTTCGCCACTGCCATTGCTGATACATGGAGGCCCGGGCCGGGCTGGTGGCGGCGAAGAAATGGGCGGATTACGTGGGGTAAAACATTACCTGCAGCGAACAGCTATACAGGGTTCACCTACAACCATCACTGCAGTAACTGATGTTTACCAGCAATATGGGAAAGGTAAAGATCCGGGTAAACATCCCTTCACCAAATATTTTGAGGAGCTGGAAATCGGCGACCAGATCATCACCGAAAAAAGAACAATCACATCGGAAGACATTGATAAATTTGCCGACCTGAGCGGCGATCATTTTTATGCACATGTTAAAACAACCGATTTTGAAGGAACGATGTTTGAGCAACAGGTAGCGCATGGATATTTTATCATGAGCCTTGCTGCCGGCTTATTTGTTGACAGCTATGAAAAAAATCCCGTACTGTTGAATTATGGGATTGATGAACTGAGGTTTACCAAACCTGTTTATCCCGGAGCCGAAATTTATATACGCTTTACCTGCAAAGAAAAATTACTGAATGATAAAAGAGTAATTGAAAAGCCCGAAGACTTTAAGCGTGGAGATGATATAGACAAAGGCATTGTAAAATGGATGGTGGAAATGCTGGATGAAAGTGATGAGATAACCGGCGTAGCAACAATCTTAACGATGGTGGCAAGAAAAGCGTAAAAGCAAAAGAGCAGGATGTTTGGTCCTGCTCTTTTAATAATAAAATTATAGTTATGCTGTTTCGTCTACAATATCGGCATTATGTGCATTTTTTAAAACAGAGGCCAATCCGTTAACCATTCCGTCTTCAGATTCATACATCTGGCTGGAGCCGATAATCTGCCCGTTGCCAGCTTTTAAATTAAAATAATGCTTTCCGTTTTTAGCAACCTTTCTTTCAAAATTGCTGCTGTCCTGCGAGTTCTTTTTTACAGATTCAATACCGTTGCTACAGCCCGATTTTGCTGCATAACCTTCGCTGGTTAATATAACCTGTCCGTTATCTGCTTTTAAATTAAATTGAAACTCGCCATTACTTCTTGTAGATATAATAAACTTTCCCATAAATCAAAATGTTTTTAATGTTAAAAAAAAGAAACCTCAATTTGAGGTATGATTAAATATACAATAATATTTTTTATTTTACCTACCCCGAAAATTATGTGAGAAACAATCTCTGCTGTTGTAATATATTAATAGTGATTACTGAAGAAAAGGGCTAAAAATTTTATAGCTTTAATAATTAAAACAAGTTTTATGAGTACAGAAGCATACGTAAGGTCGCATATTGAACACGGCATTAATACGATCGAATTTTTTCATCCGCAAAGCAATTCCCTGCCCGGAAAGATTCTGGAAGAACTTGCCAAAGAGATTCATTTTGCCGGAACACACGATGATACCAAAGTGATTATTTTGCAAAGCGCAGGCGATAAAACTTTTTGTGCCGGCGCCAGCTTTGATGAACTGATCGCCATTAAAAATGAACAGGAAGGCCTGAACTTCTTCAGTGGTTTTGCCAATGTTATTAACGCCATGCGTAAATGTCCTAAACTTATTATTGGCCGTATACAGGGCAAATGTGTTGGTGGTGGCGTTGGACTTGCCTCTTCGGTTGATTATGCCATTGCTACCAATAAAGCAGATATTAAACTAAGTGAACTGGCTGTAGGCATCGGCCCGTTTGTTGTTGGTCCTGCGGTAGAAAGAAAAATTGGTGTATCGGCTTTCAGCGGCCTGGCCATTGATGCCACTACCTGGCGTAATGCCGAATGGGCACGTAAAAAAGGAATGTTTGCCGAAATGCATGAAACCATTGAGGGGCTTGATGAAGCGGTTTACCGTTTAGCAAATACTTTAGCACATTCAAACCCCGAAGCGATGGCAGCAATGAAAAAAACTTTTTGGGTTGGCACCGATCATTGGGATGCACTATTAAAAGAAAGGGCTGCAATTAGTGGAAAATTAGTTTTGAGTGAGTTTACAAGGAATGCAATAAATAAGTTTAAGGCAAAAGCATAGCAATATCAATATATCGGATTATGAATCATCGCCGTTTCCAGACTCATTAGTTTTGCCTTCCACACATCGTCTTTCATTTGCTGCAACTTTTCTTCCTGTTGTTGTAAGTTTTGCTGTTGTGCTGCCTGTGGATTATATTTTTCAATGAGCTGTTTACAATATGCAGTGATATTATTATCCAGTTGTTCTTTTATTCCGTTTCCAATAATATTAAATACAACTTCACTTCCTGCATGTATTTTATTCCAGTCAATATTCCAGCTTGTGCTATCTATAACGCCAGCCTGGTGCAGATTAGCCAGCATACTTTGGATGAAATAAGCATCATCGGCATAACCTAAAATGCCATATTGTGTATTGTCAATAACGCCGCCAGGTGTTTTTATGTATTGTACTAATTCATTGGTACAATCGGTAACCAGCGGATGAATACCCTGTTGCCGGCTTAGTTCGGATAATTTTTGCAAATGATCTGCCGAGCTTAAATAGAAATGCTGCATATTATCGAATGCGGCAGCAAATAAAAAATCGGCAAGCAATCCAAAACTGCTTTTCAGTTGTTGCTCCGAGCTTTTAAGCTTTTCAATCATTTCGTTTCTGTAAACTGTAATGGCATCATCACCCTTATGCTCTTCAAAACTGTTATAAATGACTTCCGCCTGTGCAATAAACTTCTGCATGTCGGGCCGGGCAGCATGTTTATAATCCTTCATCTGTTGCAGTACTGCGCCTAATGCATCTTTATCATTTAACGAAGACTGTATTTGCTCCATTTTTTTATTCAAAAACACCGCTACTTCTTTGCCAATAGTTTCTTCAGCCTTTAATTTTTCGTACGAAGCATCATGCGTTGCCTGTACTTTATTTATCCAGTACTCTTTTTCTTCATCGGTGCCGTTTAGTTTTATGTTTTCTTTATGTAACAAGTGGCTTGCAGTTTCCAGTGTACCCATAAATTCGTTCATCAGTTTAATACTTTCGTTATTCTGCATATCAAAGTCACGGGTCATATAATTCAGCATAACCATTTTCAGCCTGGCAATGCCATCTGTAAAATCTTTAAAGCCAATTCCTTTAATACGGCCCAGGTAAGGGTGTACATCCAAACGTGTTTCATCAAGCAGGCAGGGAATAATTGTTTTGTTAAGACGTGAACAGGTAAAAATTTCTGCAGCAACACCACCAGATTCGCTGGCTTCTTTGGTCCATACAAGTACTACCAGGTCAACCTTTTCAAGCACATCGTCAATTGTATCCTGTATCAACTGCCCGGGCAACAGATTATTGGCGTCGAGCCAAAGATCAGCTCCGGAAGCTTTCAGTTCATCGGCGATTTTTTGTGCGTTGGTTTTGTTTTTCCAGGAATGACTGATAAACACTTTCATAGTTTCATTTTTATAATAAAAGACCAGGTATGCAGTAAGTTACAACGATAAATTTTTTGTTGCAATAGTGCAAAGCGGGTAGTAACTATACAAAAAAGCCGGTTCAAACTGAACCGGCTATATTATTTTAATAAAATGATCTTAAATATTCAATCCGCCGCATGCACTAATCACCTGCCCGGTTACATAACTTCCCATATCGCAGGCTAAAAACAAACATACATTGGCAATATCTTCTGTGCTGGCAAACCTGCCCAAAGGAATATCGGCTTTGTATTTATCCGCACCTTCGCCATCTTTTAAATAACTGGTCATATCGGTTTCAACAAAACCCGGGGCTACAGCATTACTGCGGATATTACGGCTGCCCAGTTCTTTGGCAATACTTTTTGTAAAACCAATAATGCCTGCCTTACTGGCCGCATAGCTGCTCTGCCCTGCATTTCCCATTTCGCCAATAATACTGCTCATGTTGATGATGCTGCCGCTGCGGGCTTTCATCATGGGGCGTATCACCTGCTTGGTCATATTGAAAACACTTTTCAGGTTTATCTGCATTACATCATCCCATTGTTCGGGTGTCATCCGCATTAGCAAGTTGTCTTTTGAAATACCTGCGTTGTTAACGCAGATGTCTATAGATCCGAATTCTTTCAACATATCATTTACAAAACTTTCGCAGGCAGCATAATCACCGGCGTTGCTTTGGTAAGCTTTTGCTTTTACACCCAGGGCGCATAATTTTTCTTCCAGCGCTTTTGCTCTACCGGCGCTACCATCGCTTACATAAGTAAATGCAACATTACAGCCATGCTCAGCAAATTTTAAAGCTATACCCTCGCCAATACCCCGGGCGGCACCGGTTACAATTGCATTTTTTCCTTCTAGTAATTTCATACAAAAAATATTTTAAACCTGTATTTACGAAAGCTTAATAGCAATAAAAAACAGGATGAATTTATAAATATATTCAATAAATCCAACAAGAAAAACTGAGAATAAAATTGCATACAATATACTAAACCACCATTTGAAATTAAAAAATCTTTTGGAAGCAAGCGTAACATACACAAGAAATAGTGACATAACAGCTAAGCCTGTTTGGTTTTCAGAGGTAAAATGAAAGCCGAAAACTTTGTAAGTAAACATTAATAAAACAGGCATGATAATAAAACCCCAAAGAATGAAAAAAGAAAAACTTTCTATGGTAAAAACAAAATGGTCGTAATAGGCCCTTTTTTTCGATCTTACTATAAGCATGGAAAAAAAGGCTAAAGCCGGAATTATAATAAATAACAGAAACTTGGATGTTTTTTCACCTGCATGATGAAATGAATCTACAAGCATGACTTCTGTTATATTCTTTTCTTTTAGTAAGCTTGTAATTTCGGCTGTAGCAAATTTTCCATATAGCTTATGTTGTGCATGAGCATATAAATTCATGTTCAAGCCTTCAAATACCGGAAATAAAAGATAAAGAATAACAAGAAGCAGGAAAAAGGAGAGAGGCTTAAAATATCTCTTTCTGATACCATTACAGTAATCCAAAGAAAGTTGCCCGGGCCTTGTAAAGATGGTCTTTAATGTTTTGAAAAATGTTCCTTCAAAATGTGTAAGAAAATGAAACCCTTCGCCAAGGATATGTTTTACAGACTTATCTTTTTCTGTATAAACTTTTTCGCCGCAAATATTGCAGAATTTGCCGGTAAAATTATTGCCACAATTTTTACATACAATTTCAGACATAACAATTTTTTAAATTAGCGAAAGAATCTGTTCCAGCATAGCCCTTTCGTTACTCAGCCTGGGTACTTTGTGTTGTCCGCCCAGCTTGCCCTTACTCCGCAACCAGCTATTAAAAGTACCGGTTGGCAGCTTGTGTACAATTGGTAAACGCAAAGCTATATTCTTATACCGCTTGGCTTCATAATCGCTGTTGATATTTTTTAACTCAGTATCAAGAGCAACAATAAAATTATTAAAATCATCAGGTTCTTTTTCAAATTCAATCAACCATTCATGTGCTCCGTTATTATTTTCGCTGAAGTACACCGGTGCTGCAGTATAATCGTTTACAACTGCATTTGTTTTTTCTGCTGCATAGGCAATAGCTTTATCGCTGTTATCAACAATCACTTCTTCGCCAAAAGCATTCATATAATGTTTTAGCCGGCCGCTTACTTTTATATGATATGGATTCAGGCTGGTGAACTGAATAGTATCGCCGATCAGGTATCGCCATAAGCCGCCCGTGGTACTTATAATTAATGCATAATTTTTTCCAACCTGTACATGATTTAATCCAACGGTTTTAGGGTTTTCGGTACCATATTCTTCAACTGGCATAAACTCGTAAAATATGCCATGCTCTGTAAATAACAGCAACCCGTCATCATCGGGGCTTTGCTGGCCTGCAATAAAACCTTCGCTGGCATTGTATATTTCAAGGTAATTTATTTTGCCGCCGATGATTTTATCAAACTGATCTTTATAAGGAACAAAAGAAACTCCCCCGTTTATATAGAGTTCTAAATTAGGCCACACTTCTTTTATGGTTGATTTGCCTTTGATTTCTAATATGCGTTTTAACAATATCAAAGTCCAGGTGGGTACGCCTGCAAGTGACGTTACATTTTCTTCAGCGGTAACTTCAGCAAGCCGCTTAATTTTATTTTCCCATTCATCCAGCAGGGCTACACTTAATTCGGGGGTACGTATCCATTGCCCCCAAAAAGGAGAGTTTTGCATAAGCACCGCACTTAAATCGCCATACTGTATTTCTTCATTAAACTTATTTATCTGGTGAGAGCCACCAACCACCAGCCCCTTGCCGGTGAGCAAGTCGCTGGAAGGAAAATTTTTGTAGTAACTGCTTAGCAGGTCTTTGCTTGCCTGGTAATGATTATCCTGCAGGCTTTCTTCGCTGATAGGAATGAATTTACTTTTATCACTTGTAGTGCCCGATGATTTAGCAAACCACTTTACCGGTGTGTTCCATAAAATATTTTCTTCTCCATCCATCATTCTAAGGATGTAGGGCTTAATGTCGTCATACTCATGTATGGGAACATTTCTTTTAAATTCTTTTAAAGTAAATAGTTTTGAGAAATTATATTTACGGCCAAATTCGGTGTATTGTGCTGCCGTAACCAGCTCCTGTAACACTTCACGCTGTACTGCTACGGGGTGTTTACTCCAGTTCTCGATACGCCACAGGCGCATGCGTGCTAATTTGGATATGACCGATGAGAGCAGCTTCATTTAGTTGCCAAGATAAATAATTATCGGGCAGCTTCATCATGTAAATAATCCTTACGTTTTAATTCGAAATTTTTGCCAAGGTATAAACGGCGCACCTGTTCATCGCCTGCCAGCTCTTCGGCAGTGCCATGTGTAAATATTTTCCCATCAATTAATAAATAGGCACGGTCGCAGATAGACAGGGTTTCGTTTACATTATGATCGGTAATTAATATGCCAATATTGCGGAATTTTAATTTGGCAACAATAGCCTGTATATCTTCAACGGCAATCGGATCAACACCTGCAAAGGGTTCATCAAGTAAAATAAATTTGGGGTCAACAGCTAGGGCACGGGCAATTTCTGTCCGTCGCCTTTCGCCACCACTTAAAGTATCACCATTGTTTTTGCGAACCCTTTGTAAATTAAATTCATCAAGGAGTGTTTCCAGCTTTTCTTTTTGTTGAGTCTTGCTGAGTTTTGTCATTTCCAAAACTGCCAGTATATTATCTTCAACACTAAGCTTGCGGAAAACACTGGCTTCCTGCGGCAGATAACCAATGCCCATTTGTGCCCTTTTATACATGGGTAGTTTGGTAATGTTGATATCGTTTAAAAAAACTTCACCTTCATCGGGCTTAACCAAACCAACCACCTGGTAAAACGAAGTAGTTTTACCGGCTCCATTTGGGCCCAGTAAGCCAACAATTTCTCCCTGTTTTACATTAAAGGATACATGGTCTACAACAGTACGGCTGCCATAAACCTTTACCAGTTCTTTTGTTTGGATGGTTAAATTCAAAATAGCGTATTTAGAGCAAAAATAGCGTAAACCTTTAAATGCAACGAAGGATTGGTGTTTTTAACAGCAGTTTATACTGACTACGGATTAGGCCAAAGCGTAGAAAAAAAATCATAACAGCAGAATATTTATTTTATTTTTACAAAGACCCATAAATATATTTATTGAAAAATATAATGCACTATAAAATAACCAACTTATTCTTTTTCGTTTTTTTTAGCGGAATACTATTTACTTCATGCCAAAAAGAACTGGAAGGACTCGGTAATACCGGCGGCGGGGGTCCTGTAATTCCTGTAAACCAGAAGCCAAAATTAGGCACTACCTGGACATACCGTTATTATACGTATAACCAGAACGGAAGCTTAGCTACATCGGCAGTTATTATTCACAAAGCGAAAACAAAAATAACACAAGGTGGAGAAAAGTGGCTGAATATAGTTGATATGGGAGCAGATACGACAGTGTATCTATTAAATGAAAACTCTGGCGGGCTCTATCAGTTTACCAATAACAGCTCTAACCTGCTTTGTAAATTTCCGGCGCTGATAAATGACACATACAATACGTTTAATGAAGGATCAGCAGAAAGCTTTACTGTAAAAGGAGTAAACGATACACTGCCAACAGGTATCGGTAATATAGCGGCTAACTATTATGAGGGTGTAAAAGGCGCACAGCTAATAGACCAGATCTGGTATAATGAGTACGCCTGGATAGTCAGAAAATCACAATATCGAAACAGGTCTGTGCTTATCCCCGCCTTTTATAAATACTACACATTTTTTCTTGATGCTATTACTTATTAAACTCTTTTAAATAGCCATTGTGCAACAGAGGGTTTGATAATGTTTACCGGCTTGCTTATGTTTGCACATTAATTTAAATAATGAAAGTAATAGACCATATTAACCAGGCAAAAAACACGCTGGTATCTTTTGAAATACTGCCTCCGCTAAAAGGAAAAGGTATACAATCGTTATATCAGCATTTAGATCCGCTGATGGAGTTTAAGCCTGCCTATATAAATGTAACTTATCATCGAAGTGAACATGTGTTTAAAAAAACACCAGATGGTAATTTTCAAAAAGTTGTTGTGCGTAAACGACCGGGCACTGAAAGTATTTGTGCTGCTATTATGAATAAATACAGCGTAGATACTGTACCTCATTTAATATGCGGAGGCTTTGGAATAAATGAAACAGAAGATGCTTTAATTAACCTTAATTATTTGGGAATAGATAATGTACTGGTGTTACGTGGCGATGCAGCAAAGAATGAAACAGCATTTTTACCCGAACCCGGAGGGCA
>JBATAS010000402.1:0-1695 GCA_049661965.1 Ferruginibacter sp.
TGAAATTCCGGTAAGTGTAAAGTATAACTTTTCTAAAAAGCAGCGTGGCTTTTACGGCAAGGCTGGTATATCAACCTACCTGATGACGAAAGAAAGTAATGAATATAAAGCCATGGTAAATGGCCAGCAACAGAATGTTAACAGCAGTTACAATAAAGCGCATTGCTACACAGCTGCCGGGTTAAACCTGAGTGTGGGTTACGAGCATAAGCTTCCTCAAAAATTAAATATCCGTGTTGAACCATATATTCAAATTCCGTTAAAAGGAATCGGTATCGGCTCGTTGCCGGTGATGAGTACAGGTGTGCACCTTGTACTGACCCGAAACTAAGACAGTAATTTTAATAACATTATTATTTCTAAATATCCCTATGCCGAATTTCTTCCGGCATTAATAATACCGAAAGAACAGCGCATGGCAAGCTTACCGTAAATCTCTTTTAAAGGATTTTCTTCGCCTGCTTCTTCGGCATCCCTTATTTTACTGATGGCGTATTGCTGAATACTTAACAGCGGCAATACAATACGTTCACGCATTTGAATAGATAACTGGTTAACCGGGTAATTCGACATCAATGTTGCGTGACCCGAAAGTTTAAGGATATATTTTTCGGTCAGTTCAAACTCATTTTTTATCATTCGCCATATCTCTCTGTATTTTGGATGACTGGCCAGATAAGCCGTTAGCGGAAAAAAACATTTCAACATCGACATTTCACAATTGTCGAGCATTGTTTTAAAAAACAAAGATGACTTATACAATTTTTTCAGTTCATCAAAGCGTCCTTGTTTATCCAGTTCCTGCAGAGCTGATCCAACGCCATAGTAACCTGTTATATTTTGTTTTATCTGGCTCCACGAACCTACAAAAGGAATGGCCCGCAAATCGCTTAAAGAAATACCGCTGCTGTTACCCCTTTTTGCAGGGCGGCTGCCGATATTAGTATCGCTGTAAAAGCGCAGTGGGCTTACCTGTACCAGATAGTCAACAAATGCCGGATGATTTTTTAAAGTTGTGTACTGTTTGTAGCCACAGTTAGCCAATTCCTGTATCAGTTCCTCATCTTTTTTACTCATGGTTATTACATTCACATCTGCCAGTTGATTGCTGATACCCGCATGTATCAATTGCTCCATATTGTATTGTGCAGAATCTATAGTGCCGTATTTAGAACTTACGGTTTGCCCTTGCAGGGTAAGTTGAATCTGTTTACCTGAAATATTATTTCCCATAGATGCATAGAACTGATGCGTTTTTCCACCACCCCTTGCCGGCGGACCTCCCCTGCCATCAAAAAATAAAACATCAATTTTATATTCACGAGCCAATGTTGTAAGTGCTTCTTTGGCTTTATAAATACTCCAGTTAGCCATCAGGTAACCTCCATCTTTTGTACCATCAGAAAAACCAACCATGATGGTTTGTTTATTTCCACGCCTTGCCAGGTGTTTTTTATAAATATCGTTTTCATACAATTCCTTCATTATAACAGCTGCGTTCTGCAAATCTTCCACAGTTTCAAACAACGGTATAATATCAACATGCACAGCATCTTTACCCCAACCCGCTAAAATGAACAAAGCATATACCTCCAGTACATTCAATGCATCCTTGGTATGGCTGATGATATAACGGTTACATCCTGCTTCGCCATTATATTGCTGTATCTTTTTAATTGCCTTGTTGGTATCAAT
>JBATAS010000403.1:0-7796 GCA_049661965.1 Ferruginibacter sp.
GCTTATAGGTATGCGCTACTGAAAAATTCCAGGTGTACTGCGGTTTAATGAACGGGTTACCGGCCTCGTACGTGTATTTGTTCAGAATGGTCTGGAAGGGATTCAGGTGTTGGAATGCCGGCCTGTCGATCCTTTTTCCTACACGGAATGTAATCGTATTATTGCTGTCGGCCTGGTAGGAGACGAACGCTGTTGGGAATATACTTCCGTAATTTTTTTTGAAAGCCGAATCTCTTACAACAGCATTACCCAGTTGGTGGGCTTTGTATGCAGTAAACTCATAACGAAGGCCCGCCTGCCAGTGCCATTTGCCTTTCTCTGCATCAACACTGGCATAAGCAGCGCTGATGTTCTCACTATATAAAAAATGATTGCTGCGTCTCAGGTCCTGTTGCCACGGATCATTATTAGTTGCCAGGTAATACTCGGCAAGATTATCGGTTTTATTGAAGGCCGTTTTCAAGCCGGTTTCCAGCAGGAATTTTTTAAACTTTTTGCTATAATCTGCTTTTACCGAAAATATCTTGAGTTTAGCTGGAATATTTCCCTGCATAGCTTCAATATCGCTGCCGGGCGCCACTAATTGAGTTTGGTATTGCTGATCTCCATTGATGGTAAAATTCACATAGTCAAAGTCAACGGTAAGTTCGCTGCCATCTTTTATCTTAAACCTGCCATTTATATTTACGCCCCCTCTTTTAAACTTACGGGTATTGCCACCCCGGGTATTAATAGAAGAATCAATATTGTGTTGCGGGTTCATCCAGTCGATGGAGCTGGTACTGGTTGCACTTCTGTTAAAGGTACCCCCGGTAAATACCAGGCCCAATGTTGTATTCTTGTTCACAAAAAAGTCGAAACCCGTTTTTATATTGTGCCCAAACTGCGAACTCCTGTTGAAATTGGGCTGTTCCAGCAAAACAGAATCTTCATTCTTAGTATTTAAATATTTCCGCAGCGTCCACATATCCATTTTTTCTTTGCTGGCACGTACACCATAGTTCATGAACCAGTTCAGTTTTCCATTACGGTAATTGAGGTTGAGCGAATTACCGGTTTTGGTATAAAAGCCTTGCCCCAGGCTCAGGTTCATCGAGCCATTAAAACCCTTCACCTTATTGGCTTTCATTTTGATGTTAATGATACCGGCATTACCTGCTGCATCATATTTTGCACCGGGGTTCTCTATCAGTTCAACCACATCTACCTGCGAAGCAGGAATGCCTGAAAGATAAGCCTGCAGGTCGGCACCGCTTAGCTGCGTTGGCTTGCCATCTACCAAAACAGTAACTGAAGGTTTCCCTTTCATGATGATGGAACCATCCTTATTAACCGTTATGCCCGGCGATTTTTCCAATACATCCATAACCGAAGCTCCTGCATTTGAAATGGAGGCTTCGGGGTTTATTACCGTTTTATCAGGCAGGAACTGGATGGCCGGCTTTTTAGAAACAACCGTTACTTCATTCAGCACCTTAGTATCAGGCCTGAGTGTTACCGTACCTGAAAATGAAGGGTTCTTTTCACGATCGATCACTGTACTGAAGGCATCTCTATATCCTGTCTGGCTCACCCGAACCAGGTATTTACCGGGATTTGATCCCTTGAATTCAAAAATGCCTGCAGTGCCGGCAACCCCTGACCGTATAAGCACGGAATCGGGAGTGAGTAAAGAAAGTGTTGCACCCGGCAGTGGATTCCTCTGCTCATTGAGTACAGTAATTTGAATGCCCGTATGTTCCTGCTTTTGGGCAAAAGCTGTGCTGTAGAAAAATATTAAAATAAGGATTGAGATGATCTTACGCATTGGCTGTATAATTGGGAGCGAAAATATTACGGAACATTGAGAACAATGCCCGTTTTTATTCCAATGGTAATAAATCTATTTGAAATACGTGGGGGTTGGCTGAAGTGTACTTCGCCGCTGTTGGTCTTCGCCCTAATCTCCGCCGTTGTTCGGTCTTATCCCAGTTACTGGCGCAGATATGCAGCGCCGCAGCATACTCCGTAACAAAAAAATTAAAGCAGTTCAATTAAAATCGTCGTTGGTCGGGAGACCAGACGACGGCTCAAATGTTATCGGAGATAATTTCCCTTCAATGGCACAGATACGCTAACACACTAAGCATGACTGCATATCTGCCAGTACGTAAAGAACGGACAATATGCAGCTTAATAAATATGCATCAGTTTATCTGTACCAGCAAGGTTCAGCAATCCTTTTCCTCCACCATTTCAACAATCCTTGCCTTTGGGCCTGTAATAACTTTACCATCAACCTGTTTCCACAATTGCTGAAGTTTGGCCAGCAGGATTTTTGCATTTTCCAGGCTGTTCAGTTCCAGCTCAACCAAAACATAATTTGGGTTATCAGTTTGCCGGAATATTTTGTAGCGGATAACTCCGGATTGTTTGCGGCCCATGGGGTCGCTGTCGAATGCTTTTTTCCATCCCCCATAATCTGGAACGGGATGTTCTATTTGCAGGATGATCATAAAAAATGTTTTAGTTTATTGTTTTAAAGTTTGCCCAGCTTCCTCAACTCCACATTCTCATAAGTATTTTTTTCCCCCGGATTTTTTGCCAGCCATAACAATGCTTTCGCCAGTTGCACCGAGCCAATAATTTTTGAGGGTGCCAGTTTTTCAACCAGCGGATAAAAAGGGAATGCCAGTTTGTAAGCAAATGGAGCACCAATATGTTTATGTTTTGGCCAGATGGCATCGGGCCGGGCAATGGTAAGTTTTTTAAATCCGGATTGCAGCAGGGCATTTTCAGTTTTACCTTTCATTCTTGCAAAAAGAACTTTACTCTTTCCCGATCTGTCGGCACCATTACCGCTTAAAAAAACAAGATGAATGCCCGGGTTTGCAGTAAGCATAGCTTCTGCTGCGGCAATGGTATAATCAAAAGTGATAAGTTCCAGCTGTTTTTTACTAACCTGCAATTGCGATTTTCCCAGGCACCAGATACAGGCATCGCAAACTTTAAAATAATCATGAACCACTTCATAATTCAAAAAATCCTGGTGAATTACAGTTTTTATCTTTGAGTTTGACATTTCCAACGGCCTTCTTGCCAATGCAATGATCTCTGTTATTGTATCATCTTCAATTGCCTGCCGTATCACTTCGGAGCCGGCCATGCCGGTAGCACCGGTAACAATGATCTTCATTTTTTTCAGAAAGGTAATAATTTCCTTGTTTATTTTCAGCCGTTGCCGGAAAGGGATTGTGGCAGCATTCTTTCATACAAGTACAATTTTCCCAAATCTTTTGCCGGTAAACGGCTATTCTTTATTTTTAAGAAAAATAAAACAATGGAAAAGAAACCGGTAAAACATACATCGGGCAACTCAACGGTTAAAAATATTGCCATTGGTGTTATTACGCCGGTATTGGCCGCAACGATTATTTATTTTTTAGGATTTAACCGCAGCAGCGATAAAACAGAGTATAAAAATAAAAAAGCAGCTACTGAAAAAGCATGGATGGCTTATGTGCAGAATAAAGGTATTTTTTCAACGGTGTTAAAGCAACTGGGCAGTTCGCCTGATATTGAAACAGTACGTGCAGGTATTAACCACGAGATAGATGTAACGGTTGAAAACATGGCCGATATTAAAAAAGAACCCGGTGCCGATCAAAGGGTTTATTCATCCATAGATATTACAACCGGGCAGATGAAGGAAATAAAATTATTGTTGAATAAATATCTTGATGATATGATTGCTTATGCAGCCAGCAACCCAACCGAGGAGCAAGGGCAAGCATTTGTACTCCAGCTTGGCGAAAATCTTAAACAACAGATGCTTCAGTTAAAGCAAAGGGATTCGTTGAGGCTAAATACTTATTACCTGGGGCTGAATAAAGATTATGAAACAACTCTGCCCCGAAGTGCCGATATGGATGGCGGAAAATAAATTGAAATACAGCTTGTTTATTTTACCGGGCAAAAGCAAATCCCCGAAAAATTATCCACAATACAACTACTATTACAGGAAGCTTTATAATATACTGTACGTAGTATTCTTATAACTGCCTTGTTAAACAACCTGTTATATATTCCCCGTAATAACCGCAAGGGTATCTACTCAAAAAAATCGGGCAGTTTCACTAATAAAAACCGGCTTTCAAATGATTACATTTATGTAGTATTAATTGCTTAATCCAAAAATCACCACTATGAAAACTTTATTACTATTCTTTATCATTGTATGTTTTCTTGTTTCATGCTCTCCTTCAGTAACCATGCACCAGGCTGCCAACAACAGCTACAGAAGCGCCAGGGGAATAAGGTAGTTGCCGGATTTTTTCAGGAAATATTTAATGGCCGGGCCTGTGCTTATGGCTTAACCGGTATTTCTTATCATGCCATTAACAATGCATTTTAATACCTTTAATCTTTAATAAGGTTAAGTATTCAAATTTGGTAATGATAAAAAAGATTTTTTACAGCGGGCTCATCAGTATTGTTTTTTTATCATTCCCTCATCTGGTACTGGCACAGGAACCATCCAACCAGGCCGATACTTTTTTTCTTGCCCGTAAAAAGGGTTTATTAGGGCGGCTGGGAAGATCTATCTCAACTACGCCGGCAATTGAATCGCCGGTTAAAATAGAAAACCCTTTTCTGCCGTTCAAAGGAAAAATAATCCGGCATATTGAAATTCTGCGACTGGGCTTTGAGCGTGACCTGCATGATACTACGCTGATAAAAAATAACCTGGGCGCTAAAGTGGGAAAATTATTTCATAAGAACAGTTCGGATAAAGTAATCAGGAAAAATCTTTTTTTTAAAGAAGGTACTCCCTTGTTTCCGTATCTGCTGGCAGATAATGAAAGGTTTTTACGGAGCCTGGTATATATAAAAGATGCAAAAATTATAGTGGACTTTGTTCATGGCTCAACCGATTCGGTTGATGTATTTATCATTACCAAAGATGTGTTCTCCATCGGTGGCAAGGTCCTCATCAGTAGTACAGAGCGGGGCCGGGCAGAGTTAAAAGAAGAAAATCTTTTTGGCACCGGAAACCGGCTGCTGCTGAGTGGTTACTACGAAGCCGGAAGGAATCCGGAAAGCGGCGTTGGCAGCGAATTCATTGGCAGAAATATAGGCGGCAGTTTTATTGACCTGGTGGCCGGTTACCAGGACTATAGAAATGCTTTAAGCAGCAACCGTAACCAGGAAACTGTTTTTTATGCAAGACTGGAAAAGCCATTGGTTACAGCATATATTCCCAGTACCGGCGCCATTGAGTGGAGCTACCAGAAAACCCGCAATGTGTATGATTCAGATTCGTTGTATAAAGCAGATATCCGGTACACTTCCTATAACATTGATGCCTGGTTTGGCTACAGCCTGGATAGTAAGAAGGCACTCTATGCCAACAATGAAATAAAGGTACATCGCTTTGTAGCTGTAAGAGGGTTCAGGCAGTTTTTCCAGCTCACCCCTTTACGGTCTAAAACTGTTTACGATTACCGGTTTACCGATTTTACCGGCGCACTGGCATCATTAAATATTTTTAAACAGGAGTTTTATAAAAGCAGTTTTATTTATGGCTTTGGCCGAAGTGAAGATATTCCCGAAGGGTTTAGTGTTGCCGTAACCGGCGGGTATATAAACAAACAAAACATTAAACGGCCATACAGTGGTTTGGATGTAAGCCTGGCTGATGTTGGAAAACAGGGGAATTACAGTAACTACACATTGAGACTGGGCGGCTATTTTTTCAGAGATCGTTTTGAGGATATTGATCTGTTACTCGATGTAAATCATTTTACCAGGCTGCATAAACTCAGCAGCAACTGGTACAACCGGATTTTTATTAATGCCGGCATTACGGCTCAGGCAAACCCCGTTTTAAATGTACCCTTGTTTTTAGATAGTAAGTTTGGATTACCTTATTTTAATAATGGCACACTCAATTCCGATTTACGGGCAGCAGTAAAAACCGAATCTGTCTTTTACAACACAACAAAAGTTTTAGGCTTCAGGTTTGCCCCTTTTATTTTTACAGATGCTGTTTTACTGAAACCTTCCAAAATGGGCCTTCACGATAGTGATATTTTTACAGCGCTGGGCTGTGGTGTACGAACCAGAAATGAGAATCTTGTATTTGGAACTATTGAACTGAAGGGTTATTATTTTCCGAGAACAAATGCGGATATGAATGTTTTTAAGGTAGATCTCAACAGTAATCTCAACTTTAAGTTTAAAAGTAATTTTATAAGCCGCCCCGATTTCATCAACCCCAATTACTAAAAAACCATCCGCTTCAGGCGGATGGCATATAAAGATTTCAGAAGTTTCGATTACATCAGATCAAGCGCCTTGGCTAAAAAAGTAGTATTAAAAGGCAGCACCATCGAGCAATATGATCCTATAGGCGACCATAATACTGCAAAAAATCCAACAACAGATAGTAAAAATAAAATCCAATAAAGTCCGGTATTCTTTTTGGTTGTTCCCATTTCTTTTGTTTTTTGCAAATATAAGGCAGAACTTTTTATTGAATGCTTTTTATTGAAAAGGATTGTAAAATTTTATCCAAAGGGTTTATATTGCCACCTTTATTACAAACCCGGCATGATCTTACATTTTTATTTACGATATTCAACCAGTTACGGACAAAGCATTTTTGTATCGGGTAATCATGCTTTACTGGGTGATGATGATTTTGAACAGGCATTTCCCCTGCAGTACCTTAACGACGAGCTATGGCATGGGTTTATTGAAATTGATGTTGCGGAGATAAACCGGCCCATTCAGTATAAATATATATTAAGACAGGATAAGGCTGAAGAAATAATAGAATTTGGTAACGACAGAATCATTGATGTTGAAAATACAAAAGCTGCCAAAATTGCCCTGATGGATACCTGGAATTACAGCGGCGAATTTGAAAATGCTTTTTATACCAAAGCTTTCCGGGAAGTTTTATTAAAAGGAAAAGGAGAAAAGGATGTTGTTACTAAAGATGTGAAATCTTATACGCATATATTTAAAGTAAAAGCGCCATTACTTGGCAAAGATGAAACAATTTGTATTGGCGGTTCTGCCAAAATTTTTAAAAACTGGGATACTGCAAAAACAAAACCCTTAACTAAAACAGGCAATTGGTTTACCCTGAAACTTAATCTTGCTAACGAGATTTTCCCTATCACTTATAAATACGGTATTTATAATAACCGGCTGAAAAAGTTTGTAAAGTTTGAAGAAGGCAATAACCGGATATTATTAACCGAGCCGGCCGCTAAAACTCAAACCATTGTACATGATGGCTTTGCCAATCTGCAAAACATAAACTGGAAGGGAGCCGGTGTTGCTATTCCCGTTTTTAGTCTGCGCCGAAAAAACAGTTTCGGCGTTGGCGAGTTTACAGATCTTAATTTACTGGCTGACTGGGCTGTAGCAACCGGGCTTAAACTAATTCAGTTGCTGCCCATCAACGATACCATTAATACACATAAGGATAAAGATTCTTATCCCTATTCGGCCATTTCGGCTTTTGCCTTGCATCCCATGTATTTAAATGTGGAGCAACTGGCCGGAGAAGAATATGCCACTATTTTAAAACCTTATGCAAAACAGCAAAAGCAATTGCATGATAATGCAGTGCTGAATTATGAAGCAGTCATGCAGATTAAAACTGCGGCCATTAAAAAAATATATCTGGCAGAAAAAGAAGATTTTTTAAGTGATATTAAATTCTTTGAATTTTTTGATGTAAACCGCCATTGGTTGGTTCCTTACGCTGCCTTCTCTTATTTAAGAGATACAAACAATACGGC
>JBATAS010000404.1:0-31368 GCA_049661965.1 Ferruginibacter sp.
ATTGGTAGAAAATGCAGCTGATGCAGCAGGCTATATGAGTCATAATTTTTATGGCGAGCCTTCTTTGAAATTAAAACTGATAGGTGTTACCGGTACAAACGGGAAAACAACTATCGCCACATTGCTATGGAAACTTTTTACTGCACTGGGTTATACATGTGGCTTGGTAAGTACTGTGCAAAACCAGGTTGGTAAAAAAATAATTGCAGCAACACATACAACGCCTGATGCGGTAAGTGTAAATGCTTTGCTTAAGCAAATGGCTGATGAAGGCTGCGAATATGTTTTCATGGAATGCAGCAGTCATGCTATTCATCAGGGACGTATTGCAGGACTGCAGTTTACCGGGGCACTGTTCAGCAATATCACACATGATCATCTTGATTATCACAAAACATTTGATGAATATATCCGGGTAAAAAAATCATGGTTTGATAAACTGCCTTCAGCAGCTTTTGCTATCAGTAATGCCGATGATAAAAGAGGAGCCGTGATGTTGCAGAATACCAATGCAAAAAAATATTTCTACAGTCTTAAAACCATGACTGATTTTAAAGGGAAAATTTTAGATAACAGTCTGGAAGGATTACACATGACCATAAATGAGAAAGAGGTTTTCTTCAGGTTGATTGGAGAGTTTAACGCCTATAATTTATTAGCTGCGTATGCTGCAGCCGTTTGTTTAGGAGTAGAAAAAGATAATGCATTACAGGTATTAAGCAGCCTGGATGGAGCTGAAGGAAGGTTTGATTATACTATCAGCAAAAAAGAAAAGATTACCGGTATTGTTGATTATGCACATACGCCCGATGCTTTATTAAATGTGCTGGCTACCATTAAAAATCTACGCCAGGGTAATCAGCAAATTATTACGGTTGTTGGGTGTGGTGGCGACAGAGATAAGACAAAAAGGCCGGTGATGGCCGAAGTGGCCTGTGAATACAGTGATAAAGTAATTTTTACTTCTGATAATCCACGAAGTGAAGATCCGCTGGAAATTTTGAAAGATATGCAAGCTGGTGTAAATGCAGTTACAAAAAAAAAAGTCATTTCAATTGCCGACAGAAAAGAAGCGATAAAAACAGCCGTGAGTTTAGCAGATACTGAAGATATCGTTTTGGTTGCAGGCAAAGGGCATGAGAAGTACCAGGATATAAAAGGCGTGAAGTATGATTTTGATGATAAAAAAATATTAAATGAAATGTTTGAATTATTGGAAAAGTGATTTGATGATTTGAAGAAGTGCTGATTTGATAATTGAGTAAATAAAAACAAACCGGAGAATTGATGAATTATCAAATCTCCAAATTGAAAAAATATGTTGTATCACATTTTTGATTGGCTTTTTGATGAAGGTTTCCGGTTTCCGGGTATCAACCTTTTTCGGTTCATCACCTTTCGGGTGATGTTGGCTATGATATTGAGCCTGGTGATAACAACAGTCTATGGAAAAAAACTGATCAAGTATCTACAGAAAAAACAATTAGGTGAATCTGTTCGTGACCTTGGCCTTGCGGGTGAAAAAGAAAAGAAGGGAACACCTACCATGGGCGGCATTATCATTCTGCTGGCCATCTTGATACCAACTGTTTTATTGGCCAATCTTGATAAAGTATATATACGCCTGATGTTGCTCTGCACAGTTTGGTTGGGTGCTATTGGTTTTATTGACGATTATTTAAAACTGAGGGCCAAAAGAATTGCACAGGACAAAGGTGTAGCCTATAAAAAAAGTGATAGTGATGGGTTGGCAGGAAGATTTAAAATTTTTGGACAGGTGATGTTGGGAATAATAGTAGGAGCTACACTTTATTTTACGCCAAGTGTTGTAGTAAAAAGGGAGATCATTAAAACAGCAGATACTTCTGTACAGATTGAAAATAATAAACCTGCAAAGTATGATACGGTTACCATTGACGGAAAGAAGAGAGTGTTTACAGATGTAAAATCTATGATCACAACTATTCCATTTGTAAAGAATCATGAATTTAATTATGCCAGGCTTTTACCCAAAGCCTGGGAAGATTATGCCTATATCCTCTACATCTTTATTGTAATAATAATTGTAACAGCAGTAAGTAATGGTGCAAATATTACTGATGGACTGGATGGTTTGGCAACGGGTGTAAGTGCAATTATGGGAATCTGTCTTGGCATTTTTGCATATGTAAGTGGCAACATAAAATTTGCAGAGTATCTCAACATCATGTACATCCCCAACTTGGGAGAGTTGTCCATTTTTATTGCAGCTTTTGTGGGCGCCTGCATAGGTTTCCTATGGTACAATGCTTACCCGGCACAGGTTTTCATGGGCGATACCGGCAGCCTGGCATTGGGTGGCATTATTGCAGCACTGGCAATAATAGTACGTAAAGAATTATTGATTCCGATTTTTTGTTTTGTGTTTTTAATAGAGAATTTAAGTGTGATGATACAGGTGGGATATTTTAAATATACTAAACGAAAGTATGGTGAGGGGCGGCGTGTCTTTTTAATGAGCCCGCTGCATCATCATTACCAGAAACTGGGCTATCATGAAAGTAAAATAGCAGTCCGTTTCTGGATCATAACAATATTAAGTGTGGTTTTAGCAATAGTTACACTAAAACTGCGCTGATGATTTTTGAAAAACCAAACTGGCTTATGTAAAAAATTACATGCTATGTTTTTCAAGTTGACCCGACCCGTTAAATTCTAGGCTGATGAAAAACCATTTATTATTTCGGATAGAAATAATAAACAATTAAAGATGTAATGAAAAAAAGATTAGTCATACTGGGTGCAGGCGAAAGCGGGGTAGGCGCTGCTTTGCTGGCAAAGCAAAAGGGGTATGATGTGTTTGTAAGTGATGGAGGCCACATTAAAGAAAATTACAGGGCCGAACTTGAAGAAGCCGGGATTGAGTTTGAAGAAAATCAACATTCAACAGAACGAATTTTAAATGCTGATGAAGTGATGAAAAGCCCGGGAATTCCTGAAAAAAATGAACTGGTAAAACAGATAAGGGCAAAAGAAATTGAAGTGATCAGTGAAATTGAATTTGCTTACCGCTACAAGGGCAACAGCAAAATAATTGCCATTACCGGAAGTAATGGAAAAACAACCACCACAGCGCTTACCTATCATATCTGCAAAACAGGCGGTGCCGATTGTGCTATGGTGGGTAATGTTGGTTTTTCATTTGCAAAGCAGGTGGCAAAATTTCCTAAAGCTTTGTATGTGGCAGAGATCAGTTCTTTTCAGCTGGATGATATCAAAACATTTCGTCCTGATGTGGCGGTGCTTACTAATATCACCGAAGATCATCTGGACAGGTATGAATACAAGTTTGAAAATTATATCAGCAGTAAGTTCCGGGTTGCCATGAACCAACAGGCCGATGATGTATTCATTTATAATATAGATGATGAAGTAACTATAAAAACAATAAAGAATTATCCCATTAAATCAACACTAGCCCCCATTACTATGAGTAAACAACTGCCACAAGGCGCCTATTTGCTGAATGCAAAAATGCACCTTAAATGGAAATCCGAAGAGATGCAGATGAGTATTGAAGATTTTGCCATCAAGGGTAAACACAATCAATACAACAGTATGGCTGCAAGCCTGGCTGCTACGGCGGTTGACATCCGTAAGGAAAAAATAAGAGAGGCGCTACAGACTTTTGAAAGCCTGGAACACAGGATGGAAACTGTGAGTACTATTAAAAATGTTGAATTTATCAACGACAGTAAAGCAACCAATATAAACAGCACCTGGTTTGCTTTGGAGAGTATGGAAAAACCTGTGATCCTGATTTTAGGAGGTGTTGATAAGGGTAATGATTATGCATTATTAGCCGACATGGTAAAGGAAAAGGTAAAAGCTATTGTGTGTATGGGAACCGATAACAGAAAAATTCACGAAGCGTTTGGTGATATAGTATCGTTGATGGTGAATACAGATAATGCAAAAGATGCGGTACAGTCAGCGTTTCATTTTGCCAGCAAAGGCGATGTAGTTTTATTGAGTCCGGCCTGCGCCAGTTTCGATCTGTTTAAAAATTATGAAGATAGAGGTAACCAGTTTAAACAGGCTGTAAAAGAATTATAAAGTAAAATTAATTATCCCATTGAAGAGAAGTAATAAATGTCAGAACCAATAAACATAAAGTCATTCTTTACGCCAAACATCAGTAACATGGGTGGCAACCTGGTTAGTAAAACCAGGGGCGACCGTGTTATCTGGGGTATTGTAATTATTCTCACATTGGTGAGTTTGTTGGTTGTGTACAGCAGTACCGGTTCATTGGCATACAAGTATAGCAGAAGTACGGAAAGTTACCTGTTTAAACAATTTGGTTTTATCATACTTGGTGTATTGATAATTTATTTTGCTCACCGGGTTAACTATACTATTTACTCAAGAATTGCATCAATATTATTTGTTGCTTCTATTGTGTTGTTAATATATACTTATTTCTTTGGTGTACGCATGAATGAAGGAACCCGCTGGATAAAGCTTCCGGTGATAAATATGACTTTTCAAACATCAGATATGGCCAAACTTGCGCTGTTCATGTACATGAGCCGCCAGCTAAGCCGTAAACAAAATGTAATTAAAGATTTCAAAAAAGGGTTTTTGCCAATCATTATTCCCGTCGGTATTATTTGCTTATTAATAGCTCCGTCAAATCTTTCTACAGCACTATTGATTGGAGGCACAAGCATCTTGATCATGTTTATTGGCAGAGTTAGTACAAAACATATTTTAATAACCATTGGTATACTGCTGATACCTGTTGTTATTTTATTTACTGTAGCAGTAAGTACATATGATAAGAAAGAACATCGGGCAAAAGATATACCTGCAGTTTTTTCTGTTGGCCGTGTGCCAACATGGATTGGTCGTATACAAACATTCATGTACAGTAATAAAGAAGATGCAAATGAAAAACTGTACCAGATAAACCAGGCAAAAATTGCAATAGCAAAAGGCAGCTGGTTTGGCCTGGGGCCGGGCAACAGCCAGGCACGTAATTTTTTGCCGCATTCTTACAGCGATTTTATTTATGCGATCATACTGGAGGAGTATGGATTAATAGGCGGTGCATTCATGGTGTTTATTTATTTGTTGTTTTTATACAGATGTATCAGGTTGTATCGAAAGTGTCCGTATGCATTCGGTGCTTTTCTGGCACTGGCATTAAGTTTTATGCTGGTGATACAGGCTATTGCTAATATGGGTGTTAATGTAAATGTTTTTCCAAACACCGGTGTTACGTTGCCGTTGGTGAGCATGGGTGGCAGCAGCTTTCTATTTACCTGCCTGTCTATTGGAATTATTTTAAGTGTAGCAAGAAACGTAGAACAATTGGAAGGAAAAGAACAACCTGTTATTGTAAATGATAAATAGAATTATTATAGCGGGTGGAGGAACAGGTGGGCATATTTTCCCGGCCATTGCCATTGCTAATGCCATTTTAAAACAACAGCCACAAACGGAAATTTTATTTGTGGGTGCCAAAGGAAAAATGGAAATGGAAAAGATACCACAGGCAGGATTTAAAATTGAGGGATTGGATATAGCAGGTTTTAACAGAAGCTCTTTGATAAAAAATATTGCATTGCCATTTAAGCTTATAAAAAGTTTTTTTCAGGTAAGGCGAATCTTTAATGACTTTAAACCAACAGCTGTAATTGGTGTAGGCGGTTATTCAAGTTTTCCGGTACTGCGTTTGGCGCAGGCAAAAGGAATTTCAACTTTTATACATGAGAGTAATTCATTTGCCGGAAAAGCAAACATCATGTTGGGTAAAAAAGCAACAAAGATTTTTACGGCCAGTGATGGCATGGAAAAATTCTTTCCGGCAGGAAAAATTATGGTAACGGGTAACCCGGTCAGGTCCAGTATTTCAAAGAGTATGATTAGCCGGGAAGAAGGAATAAAGTTCTTTGGATTGGATCCTGCAAAAAAAACGGTTTTGTCTGTTGGTGGCAGCCTCGGTGCAAAAAGTATTAATGAAGCATTGGATAAAAACCTTGAAGCTTTTGCTGAAAATAATCTTCAGTTAATATGGCAAACGGGTAAACCATATGCGACAAAAGGAAAGGAAAGAGCAGCCGGTAAAACCAATATCCGGGCAAATGATTTTATCATCCAGATGGAAAATGCTTACGCTGCTGCTGATCTGGTGATAAGCCGCAGTGGCGCCATGGCCATTGCTGAATTATGTGTGATGAAAAAAGCGGTTGTTTTTGTGCCTTTTCCTTATGCAGCCGAAGATCATCAGACAGCAAACGCACAAAGTTTAGTTAATAAAAATGCAGGCATAATGATAAATGACAACGAGGCGTTAGAATTATTGGTGCCGTCAATCATTCAGTTATCTAAAGATGATAACAAACAACAGGAATTAAAAAGCAATATCAGTAAACTGGCCATTAATAATGCCGATGAAATTATTGCAACAGAAATTTTGAAACTGATTTAATGACGGAAGTGAAGAATATAAAACAGATTTATTTTTTAGGTATTGGCGGTATTGGTATGAGTGCATTGGCCAGGTACTTTAATTCAAATGGAGCTGCAGTCAGCGGATATGATAAAACTGAAACTGTTTTAACAAAGAAGTTAACCCAAGAGGGAATTGCTATTCATTACGAAGATAATATTGAGTTCATTGATAAGAATGCAGAGTTGGTTGTTTACACGCCGGCAGTACCTAAAGATCATAAAGAGCTGAACTATTTTTTGCAGCATAATTACAAAATGGCAAAACGTAGTGAAGTATTAGGTGCAATTACAAACGGTTCTTATAATATATGTATTGCCGGTACACATGGTAAAACAACCACCAGTACCATGGTTGCACATATACTGCGGCATAGCGGTTACGGTTGCAATGCTTTTCTTGGCGGAATTGCAGTTAATTATGACAGTAATTTTTGGGCAAGCGAAAAAAATGTATCAGTTGTTGAGGCAGATGAATACGACAGAAGTTTTTTGAAATTGAGTCCTGATGTTGCCATCATCAGTTCGATGGATGCAGATCACCTGGATATTTACGGCACTGCCGAAAATATGGAACAGGCGTTCATCGAATTTTCGGAAAGGATAAAACCCGAAGGGTTGCTGCTGAGTAAATACGGACTTAAAAGAACAGATGATTTAAAAGCACATGAACATTTGACTTTTCATCTGCAAAACGAAAATGCAAGTGTGTATGCCGCTAACATAAAAATGGAAAATGGCAGTTATCGCTTTGATGTGATTATGCAGTACTGGGAATTAAAAGATGTTGTTTTAAATATGGGCGGGTTGCACAATATTGAAAATATGATAGCAGCAATATCTGTAGCGCATTACCTGGAGATTGAAAATGATAAGATAAGAGAAGCGGTTGCAGCATTCAAGGGAGTAAAAAGAAGGTTTGAATATATAGTGAAGAATGATGAGCAGGTGATGGTGGATGATTATGCACATCATCCCGAAGAATTGAGAGCATTGATAACAGGTGCAAAAAAATTATTTCCGGGTAAAAAGTGTACAGTGGTTTTTCAGCCGCACCTGTACAGCCGCACCAGAGATTTTGCAGATGAATTTGCTGAAACACTCGATCTGGCTGATGAAGTGATATTGTTACCCATTTACCCGGCAAGGGAACTGCCAATTGAAGGAGTGGAAAGTGAAATGGTCTTACATAAAATGAAGAACTCAAATAATAAAGGTTTAACAAAAACTGAATTATTGAACTGGATAAAGGAAAATAAAACCGAATTATTAATTACAGCAGGTGCAGGTGATATTGATACATTAGTTGAACCGGTAAAAGATATAATTATAAAAAAATAAACTCGATAAAATCCTGTCAACGGAAAAAACAAAATGTCAGATAAAAAACGATATGGCCTGAAGGATATTCTGATAGCAACACTTTGGGTTGCTTTGGGCGGAGCTACGGTTTTTTTACTGGTTGCTGCAATCAAAAGTAAAGAAGCACATCGTTGCAAAGGGATCGAAATAAATATACATGGTGTAAGCAATAATTTTTTTGTAGATAAAAAAGATATACTGGCTGGTATTACAGCTTCCGAAAAAATTAACCCGGTTGGTAAAGCCATTGGCTCTTTTAATTTAAAAAAGATGGAACTGGAGCTGGAAAAAGATATCTGGATAAAATCGGCAGAAATGTTCTTTGATAACAATGAAATGTTGCAGGTAACGGTACATGAACGGGAACCGGTAGCCAGGGTGTTTTCGGCACAGGGAACTACTTTTTATATAGATGAAGAACTGGCCATGTTGCCATTGAGTGAAAAATTTTCGGCCAGGTTACCTGTGTTCACTGGTTTTCCTTCTGATAAAAAAGTATTGACAAAAGCTGATAGCAGTTTATTAATGGATATAAAGAATATCAGCCTGGCTGTTCAAAAAGATTCGTTCAGTATGGCAATGATTGAGCAGATAGATATAACGCCGCAAAGGATATTTGAAATGATACCTAAAATCGGCAATCAGTTAATCGTTTTTGGCGATGCAGACAATCTGCAGGTAAAGCTGGATAAACTGAAATTGTTTTATAAAGAAGTTATGGTTAAAAAAGGCTGGAACAGTTATAGTGTAATTGATGTGCAGTATAAAAACCAGGTAGTGGCCAAAAGAAAAGGAGCCGAAGATATTGCTGCAGATTCTTTAAGAACTCTGCAACTTATGAAGTCAATTGTTGAACGTGCACAAAGGGAAGCCAGTGATACTTTGCAAACCATTTTACCCGACAACGACAGGAATACTGTTGACAGTACGATGATACAGCAATCTATACAGCGTGATGACAATAATGAAACGATTATTGAAAATGAAGTGCCGGCAAAGCAGGCCGATGAGGTTGTTAAATCGGTTTCAGATAAAGTAACCATCAAGAAGGATACAAAATTAACGGTAAAACCTGTGGAGGCAAAAAAGGATACACAAAAGCCCAAAGCAGTAATGCAAAAGAAAAACGATTATAAATAAATAACTCAATAACACAAACAAAACACACAATTATGAATCAGGAACAACCCATCATCGTAGGTCTGGATATTGGTACTACAAAAATAGCTGCCATTGCCGGACGTAAAAATGAGTACGGCAAGCTGGAAATACTTGGCTTTGGCCGTGCCAACAGTAATGGTGTACAACACGGTATGGTGTTGAACATCGATCAAACAATAAAAGCTATTGAACTGGCTTTAAAAAACTGCTACGATTCCAACCCTAATCTGGAAATCGGAGAAGTATATGTTGGTATTGCCGGCCATCATATTAAAAGTTTACAAACCCGTGGTGATATTGTTCGCCAGAGTATAGAAGAAGAAATAAGACAGGAGGAAATTGACAGGCTGGTTGCCGATCAATACAGAACTTATATACCTGCCGGAGATCAGATCATTGATGTGATACCGCAGGAGTTTACAGTAGATAATTTTCAAAACATTCCCAATCCCATTGGTTACAGCGGTGTAAAAGTGGGTGCAAACTTTCATATCATTACCGGCGATAAAAATGCAATTCGGAATATAAACCGTAGCGTTGATAAAGCCGGTCTGGTAACCAAAGACCTGGTATTACAGCCACTTGCCTCTGCAGCTGCTGTTATGTGCGATCAGGACCTGGAAGCGGGTGTCGCCATTGTAGATATTGGTGGCGGCACAACCGACCTTGCTGTTTTTTATGAAGGTATTTTAAAACACACTGCTGTAATTCCTTTTGGCGGTGAAAATATTACCAACGATATTAAGAACGGGTTGGGTGTTTTAAAAACACAGGCCGAGCAAATGAAGATTCAGTTTGGCAGTGCATTGAGTGATGAAGCAAAAGCAAATGCTTTCATTACCATTCCGGGATTGAGAGGTATGGCGCCAAAAGAAATTTCGGTAAAGAACCTGGCAGGAATCATCCAGGCACGTATGAGTGAGATCATGGATTTTGTTACTTATCATTTAAAGCAGGTAGGTTTAGATACACGTATGCTGAATGGGGGAGTAATTCTTACTGGTGGAGGGTCGCAATTGAAACATTTAATTCAGTTAACAGAATACGTTACCGGGTTAAATGCCAGAATTGGTTATCCTAATGAACATCTTGCAGGTGGCCATATTGAGGAACTGGCCAAACCCATGTACAGTACCTGTATAGGTTTAATACTAAAAGGATATAATGATTACGAAAATAAGAACAAGCAGTTTGAAGAGCAGTTTAAAAAAGTAGAAGTACCGGGTTCTCTGAAAAACCAACCTGTAGATGAAACAGTTGATGCAGTTGAAGAAAATGGCGAAGTAAAAGTGAAGCCACGTAAATCGCTTAAAACATTTATGGATGGATTTAAGAACGGTTTGATAGACCTGTTTAAGGAAGAAGAAGATGCCAAATTGTAATAAATAAAGAATACTAACCCATTATTTAAAGAACGCAGCGTTGTAAAATGCCGGCGTTGTCAAAAAAAAAACTATGATACATTTTGATTTGCCAAAAGACCAGTCCTCCATCATTAAAGTGATTGGTGTGGGCGGTGGCGGAAGCAATGCGGTAAACCACATGTTTTCGCAAAATATTGAAGGCGTAAATTTTATTATCTGCAATACAGATGCACAGGCTATTGCACAAAGCAAAGTGCCTAATAAAATTCAGCTGGGGCCTCATCTTACACAAGGACTTGGTGCAGGAGCCAATCCTGAAATTGGCCGCCAGGCAACGGAAGAAAGCCTGGAAGAAATAAAACGTATTCTGGAGGTGAATACTAAAATGGCATTCATTACTGCAGGTATGGGTGGAGGAACCGGAACAGGTGGTGCACCTATTCTTGCAAAGATTTGTAAAGATCTGGGCATACTTACAGTTGGTATTGTTACCACACCATTTGCATACGAAGGCAAAAAAAGAATTGCACAGGCCGAAGAAGGTGTTATGCTTTTGAAGAATCATGTGGATACTTTATTAGTTATCAGCAATGATAAACTGCGTCACCAGTTTGGTAATTTAAAAATGAAGGAAGCTTTTGCAAAAGCAGATAATGTTTTGGCAACTGCAGCAAAATGTATAACCGATGTAATAAATACTACCGGACAGATTAACGTGGATTTTGCGGATGTATGTACTGTAATGATTAATGGTGGTGTTGCTATTTTAGGAAGTGCGGCTGCAGAAGGAGAAGACAGGGCACAGGCTGCTATTGAGCATGCCATTAATTCGCCGTTGCTGAATGATAATGATATCAAAGGCGCTAAATGGATTCTTATCAACATTAACTCATCTGAGGGAGAACATGAGTTTACCATGGATGAAGTGGAAGTGATTCAGAATTATTTATTGAGCCAGGCAGGCGATGATACTGATGTGATCTTAGGTTTGGGTTATGATAACAGTCTTGGTGCACAAATCGGCATTACTTTAATAGCCACCGGTTTTGAGCATAAAGATCCGTTTGAGAAAAAACCTGAAATGAAAAAAGATGAGGAGAAGGATGAGAAAATTGTGATGACATTAGAAATGCCGGCAAAAGAAGAAAAAAAGACGGCTGCAAAATCTGCAGAGATTAAACAACAACCAATACTGCAGTTTGATGACAAGGATGAAGAAGAAGCGATAGCTGAAATAACCGAACTGCCCGCCATTACAGCAGCAGAGGATAAGGAAGATGAATTAATGCCAACACTGAAAGAAATAACAACTGAAGCACCTGTAGTGAATTTACCAAGTAAAACTACTGGGGATAAATTGGATGAAGAGCCAGAGTTTTTTGAAATATCTTCGGCTTCAGATCAAATTCCGGTAATCGAATTTGATATCCCACAAAGTCCTCCACCCGTTGATAAACCAGCAAAAAAATCAGTAGTACAAAAAGAAGTTACTAAAGCAAATAAAGATGCTAGCAACCCTCCTTCGTCTGGAGGGTATCTGGCTAAGCCTGCACAGATTTATGTGGAGGAGAAGCCGGAACCAGAATCCAATTCGATTGATGAGCTACCCCGGATGCAGGAGAGAGAACAGGAAGACGAACCTGTAATTGACATGCAACTGGTGGTTAAATCCCATCAAGCGGCGGAGGAAGAGCAACATGTACAACCAGCTCAGCCCATCATGATTTCCGATGTTGAGGAACCTGCCATGCAGGACGAAACAGAGGATCTTCGGCGCAGGGCGATAGATCGGATTGCAAAACTGCGTAACTTGTCGTTCAACATTAACGCAGCCGATCCTAATAATGAGTTTGAAACGGTGCCTGCTTACCTTCGCCGCAATATGGAATTACACAATTCCATTGCTGACGTAGAAAGTTTTTACAGCAACTATACTGTAAAAACAGATGAGAACAATCAATCTGAAATAAGTACAATTAACAGTTTCCTGGAAGGAAAAAAACCTGACTAAAATAATTATGCCGTTTTGCCTTTGGCGAAACGGCATTTACGTTCGTTTGTGTTTGGTATTTTGAGTAAAAGCCCCCCGGTTATCCGGGGGGCTTGTTTGATACTGGCAGGTTCATGTGTTATTTTTGTTGCCTCCGTTCTATAAAAAAAGGTGGTTTAAGTTTCATATTGCTTATGCATTGTTTAGTTGAGAACTCCAACACCCTGTTCAGCAATCCAGCGGTTTACAAAATCTGTAATTTGTATTGTGTTGTTAACGGGTACAACAGGTTCTTGTAATTTATTGCATTCTTCTAAATCCAATAGTAAACTTTGTCTTATGGCAGCATCCTGTATTCCGGCTATGCTGCAGGCTTTATCAAAATCAATGTGCATGCCATAGCCAATTACTACTTCAGCAAGGCCTTTAAATTCATTAAAAGCCAAAAGTTTCTTTACAAAATAATAGGTTTTACCCTCAATTATTTTTGTGTGTACGGTGTATAAATGTTCCATTTCCTGTGTTTTTAAAGTGAGTATTATAAGTATTTCAAATACGGTTTAATTTTTTTTAAAACAGATGTACTTATGATTACAAAAACCGGAACAGGTTTAAATAACAGGCATACATACGCTTTATAAAAAAGCATGGTTTTATACCGAATGGTAACAGGAAGAGGATTGTTCACTAACCAGAAGCACATTAAATTCCATAGTGCTGCAAAGCGAACTGTTAGAAATTCAAAGGATAGGATCGGAATAATAATAATTTGTCAGGGGAAAACCATTATGAAATGGCTGTTCAGAGGATAATTAATTGTAGTAGGTGGTGTGTAAGCTGATGTAAAAGTATATTTTAGGATTGAAACCGACAAACAAAAGATACTTGAGTTATACACAGAATTATATTTTTTAACATAATTGTCTGATTTGGAACAGTATAATTCTTGAAAACCCTGGATGGTGAATCAGCAAAATATAAGATAGTTGTTTATCAATATACACAATTATCAGCGATCGGTTTAGCCGGGTATTATTTTTTTATGAGATCAAAGTTGAAATTTGCTGCCAGTAAAAAACCGTTGTTATATTGATAAACAGATTTATCATTTACACGCCTGGGCTGTTGAACGGTTTGGTTGATATAGCCTGCTTCAAGCTTTAGAATATTATTAAGTTTATAACCAATCAACAAACCTAGCCTGTTTTGATCAAAGATATTGGCGCCAATATTTTTTCCCCATCCGATAAACACTTCATCCTGTGCAATAATGCTCCATGGTTTTTTAGGTGCAGATTTTTTATGTAATGGTAACTCTGCCCTCAATCGGTATCTTATCCTGTTTAAAAAAGGATAGTCGGTATTTTTATTTCCGTTTGGCATGCCTACTCTGCCAACAAAACGTTGTTCTAATGTAAAGCGATGGGAGAGGTCTAAACTACCAACAGAGTTCTTAATTATTACCTGCTCAAAAATACGATGCTCTGGAAAAGCAAATGCAGGAGGATAATCGCCATAAACATAGGTTTGCGCAAAAGCATAACCCACAATAATATTTACATCTTTTCTCACTGCATAATTTAATCCAGTCCTAAACAATCCCTGTTGCCAGTTTTTTATGGTTTCAACACGTCGCCATTGATATTCGGTATGAATAGCCAGTTTTGGTTTTATTTTAAAACTTCCGGTATAGGCAAACCAGCCAATTGTATTATGGTCGGCCAGTCTTTGTTCCTGGGCAAAGGAAAAACTACTAAACAATAAAAAGGTAACTGCAGTTATAATATTTTTCATGGGCAAAAATAAAAAAATGAGGTGGTAAAAAAATTGCCGTCTTTAATTGGTTTAACGTTGGATTAATTAATTACTGTTACGTCATCGTAGAAAGTAACTTCACCGTTTGTAATATCATGCGTACCACCAACTATTCCTATCTCTCCTTTCTCAATCATTTCCTTTAAAATCGGGCTGCGTTCCATGATACCATGCACTGTGCGTTTAACATTTATGGCAGATACTTTTTCAACAAACTCATTATTTGTTGAGTTACGGTTTTCTTTAACTGTATTTTCATCGTACACTGCCGGTTGAATTTTACTTAATAAAGCAGTTAGATTTCCCATCTCCACATGGTCGCATGCACCTTTAACCGCTCCGCATTTTGTATGACCTAATACAACGATGATCTTTGATCCTGCTACTTTGCAGGCAAATTCCATACTGCCCAGTATATCTTCGTTAAGGATATTTCCTGCAATACGTGCGCTGAAAATATCTCCCAGCCCCTGGTCGAAAATTAATTCGGCAGATGTACGTGAATCAATACAGCTAAGTATTACAGCAAACGGATGTTGTCCGTCAGATGTTTCGTTAGCCTGTTGCAGCAGGTTGCGGTTTGCCTTCAGGTTGTTCATAAACCTGTGGTTACCTTCTTTTAAAAGCTGCAGTGCCTGAGTTGGTGTTATGGCCGTCTGCATTTCTTTAGTTAATGTTTTCATTTGTTTATTTTTTATTTTTTGATTTAAGCCGGTTCAATAAAATTTATTTTTTCTACAGTTATATTTTTAGTTTTTGCATTGCTTTCATAGTCATGAATCAGTTCAACCACATCATGAGCAATAGATTTTGATTTCGTGCAGTCAATAATAACTTTTGAATTTACAGGAATGCTATCCAGTGCTTTTATAACACTGGCTTTGTTAAAGAAAGAAACTTCTTCTGCCAAAACCAGGTGATGTACTTCATGTCCCTCTCCCGTTGTCACTTTATCCTTCATGTGATAAGCATTACGGAAACTGTGACGAAGTGTATAAAAAATACCGAACAATATTCCTATCGTAATTCCTTTTAGCAGATCGGTAGTTAAAATACCAACAACTGTTGCAACAAACGGGATGAATTGTTCCCAACCCAGTTTGTACATCTGTTTAAATAAAGACGGCTTTGCTAATTTATAACCAACCATCAAAAGGATTGCAGCAAGACTTGCCAGCGGGATCATATTTAACACTGCAGCAAGTGTAATTGCACTGAGTAAAAGAAACACGCCATGTAAGATAGCAGACAATTTTGTTTTACCGCCAAAAGCGATATTTGCCGAACTCCGTACAATAACCTGTGTAACAGGCAAGCCTCCAATAAATCCTGATACCACGTTTCCCAAGCCTTGTGCTTTTAATTCCCGGTTAGTTGGCGTAATTCTTTTATCAGGATCAAGCTTATCAGTTGCTTCTACTGACAATAAGGTTTCGAGACTGGCAACAATGGCCATTACAACAGCTGCCATATAAACATTTGGATTACTAAGGGCTGAGAAATCGGGAAATGTAAATTGCCCAAAAAAGTCAGCCATAGTTTCAGGTACGGGTATACTAACAACCTGGTCTTCACTCAGCGAAAAGTCAAGGATACCAGCCTGGTAAATACTATACATTATAATTCCTAAAACTACTACTACCAATGGGCCTTGTATCAGTTGAAATATTTTATGTTTCTTAGTCAAAACTTTGTCCCACAGAATTAAAATAAGAAGAGAAACAGTTGAAATCAATAAAGCCCCCGGCGTAATCAAATTAAATGCAGTTCCAATTGCGGAGAAGGTGTTTTCGCCATCAATTTGTAAAAAGGAATCATCACCTATCGCATCTTTATCATAACCCAGTGCGTGGGGTATCTGCTTTAGTATTATCAATAGTCCAATACCGGTAAGCATTCCTTTAATTACTGAAGTAGGAAAAAAGTAAGCTATAAAGCCAGCTTTTAAAAATCCCAGGATCAATTGTATCAGCCCTGCTATTACAACCGACAACAAGAAAGTTTCCCATGAACCTAAAGTTGCAATAGCGGATAGAACAATAACAGCAAGTCCGGCTGCTGGCCCACTTACACCTAAAGGAGAGCCACTGGCTGTTCCAACCACTATGCCTCCTACTATACCTGCAATAATGCCGGCGAATAGGGGAGCGCCAGAAGCCATGGCAATTCCAAGACATAACGGAACAGCTACAAAGAACACGACAATACTTGCAGGTAAGTCGTTTTTGATTTCTTTAAATGCGTTTTTAAAGGTCATAAAAATGGCGATTTTTAATTTTTGTGCTGCAAATATAGGGATATTATCCTAAATGATAGTAATACTATCTTATAAAATTGTAAAACTTTTTTGTATTTTTGTAACCTTTAGTATTGGAAGCAGTTTATTGAGTAAAAATTAGTTCGACATACACATATATATATACAAAAATGGAAATGCAGTTGCACATAAAAATGAATGAAAAACTCTTTCTACGTGATCCCGAGCAAACGGAGTTAGGTAAAAAGATCATTCAACACGGTATATTGGTAATACACCGAAATGGATTTGAGGCCTTTACATTTAAAAAACTGGCAGATGATATTGGAACTACTGAAGCAGGTATTTACCGCTATTTCGAGAACAAGCACAAAATGCTGATGTATATAACGGCCTGGTACTGGAGTTGGCTTGAGTACAGGGTTACCATTCGTACATTGAATGTTACCAACCCGGCTGTGAAGCTTAAAAAAACAATTGAGCTACTGGCAACTACTGTTGAAGATGATATAGCCACAAGTTATGTTAATGAGAGTATCCTGCACCAAATCATTATTGCAGAGGGATCAAAGGCATATCTGACACGGGAAGTGTCGGAAGATAATAAGGCTCATTTTTTTAAACCATATAAAGATCTTTGTGCTAAAATAGGAGATATAATACTGGAATTTAATCCTGCTTATAAATATCCCAGGTCATTATCCAGTACCATTGTGGAAATGGCACATTTTCAGAATTTTTTTATGATGAACTTGCCCGCCCTTACTGATTTTGGCAAAGACAAAGACGAAATGAATATTGTTGCCTTTCTGGAAGAGCTTGTTTTTGCAGCTATCAGGAAGCAATAATTAATTTTTTGAACTGTCGGGTTTAACCGGTGCCAGTAATGGTGGAACAGCCGTGGTGTTTTTTACAGGTGCAGCAGTAGCGGCGGGCTTACTATTTAATGGTGCTCCAACAGCAATATCACAACGATGCCCTGGTTCTCCATGAGCAGGGTTCATACCTGCAGCAACTTTTTGATTTGCCTGTTGTGCATCAACAGTATTTTGAGCTGGTTGTTGTGTAGTTATCACCTGTGGTTGAGCTGGATTAGCAGAAGGGGGGCTGTTTAGCGGTGCTCCAACAGCAATATCGCAACGATGACCAGGCTGTCCATGAGCAGGGTTCATACCTGTTGCAGTATTTTGAACAGGTTGCTGTGTAATAACTGTATTATTTTGAGTTGGTTGTTGAACACTGGTGATTTTTGGTTGAGTGCCAGCAGCAGGGGTACCGTTTAATGGGGCGCCTTCAGCAATATCACAACGATGGCCCGGTTGCCCATGAGCGGGGTTTAAATTGCCTGTTAAAACCTGAGGAGCTGTAATAACAGTATTCTGGGCATTACTATTTAATGAATTTACCTGAGTTGGCACACTTACCGGATTTACGCCGGGGATTACTGGAGTATTTGACATGTTACTGGCTGGTGCAGGTTGTTGTATTGTCGCATTTTCTTTGCCTTCCGGAATAACACTTTTATCTATATAGTTATTATTATCAGAACCGGCACAGGATACAAGGCTTAATACCGTAATAGTTGCAGCTGCAGAATAAAGTCGTAACATCATAATATCATTTTTTGATAGCTGCAATTTACAAAGCTTTGAGGGATAAGCAATGGCAGATTAACAGTAAACTATATTTTATTTGAATCAATATTTTATTTTTTAAATGCAGCAAGGAGAGTATTAAATATTGGCTGGCACAGGTTATAAATACAAAAACTCCCTTACAGGTTTAATTTGCAAGGGAGTATAAATTATTTATATACTAAGTTTTTGTATTAAAACTTTGGACAAGGGATACCCTTGTAATCGGCCGGGCGTTTAATAAAGATCAATGAAAACTCCGAACCTCCTCTTGAAGCAGTGGCAGCTTTTAAATTAGATATATTAAAATCATAACTGGCGCCAATTCTTAATCCTCCAAACTCTAAACCAAGATAAGGAACAATAGCGTCATTAAATCTTACCCAGCTTCCTAAATAAATTGCTGCAGGTTTTTCTGCATCCTGGCTCAGGTTGGCTGCAATAGCAGCACCCACCGTAGTTTCACTGGCTTTGTTTTGCATTTGATGTATGGCAGATGCATGAACAGTTAATAAATCAGATAGCGGAAAAGAGCCTCCGCCATGTATTGAAATTCGTCCGCTTAAATACCAGTTTTGGTCCTGAAAACCTACTTTAGGCCTGTTAATATGATACATAGAAGCTCCCAGGTAAAAGTTGTTTTCGCCATTTGTAGAACCTGAGTACAATAAACCGGCATTTACATCAAAATAACTTTGGTTTGTACCATTACTTATTACTTCAGATGTTGCTCCAGTAAATCCATTCGGCGTAAGCATATCTTCAAAGGTTAACTTACTTGCTTCAAGTTGAAGACTTGAATATGTAGCCTGAAAGCCTGCACCAATGGTACTATACCCATTTTCGTCGAGTGCTTTGTGGTAACTCATCGAAACCGAACCATAGTTAAGCTTGAGAATATTATTTGCACTGGCATCGGTTAAGCCCGATATACCAACACCAAAAACATCTCCATCAGGTATTCTGGATTTTAGGATCGGAAAATCAAGCGAAGCACTTGTAGTTACATATGCTTTAGGGATTGATGGCCATTGATCGCGGTGATTGGCAGCTAAACGCCAGGTACCGCTGAACTTACCTGTAAAGGCAGGATTTAAAGTAAGTGGCGACGCAAAAAACTGCGAAAAATGCGGATCCTGAGCTTTTACAAGCTGGCTGCAAAGCAGGGCACAAATACAAACTAATAATTTTCTCATTTTCATTAACTATTCTAAGCAATAAAGATAGGGATTTACTGTAAAATGCTGCATGGAAATATTATGAGTGAAGCCTTTTAAGTTCAGGGTTTGTTAAAATGCAAGGGTTTATGCAAATAATATTTTTACACAAGCCCTGTTTTATCCCTGCAGTTTTGCACCAAATGCCAGGTCGCCGGCATCACCCAGCCCGGGTACAATATATCCTTTGGCGGTAATCTCATCATCAATGGCAGCACACCAGATAGTAGCTTTAGGGTGGGCTCTTAATACATACTCAATACCTACCGTGCAGGCAATGGCACATACTATATGCAGTTCTTTAATGTTCCCTTCTTCTTTTAAAAATTCAATTGACTTTACCAGTGAAGACCCGGTGGCAATCATAGGGTCACTGATAATGATAACCCGGTTTTCAATATCGGGGCAACTCATGTACTCCAGCCTGATGTCGAAACTGCCATCAGGGTTATGTTTCCGGTAAGCGCTGATGAATGCATTATCGCCTTTATCAAAATAATTAAGCAACCCGGTATGCATGCCCAGGCCGGCTCTTAAGATGGTTGCCAATACGGGCTGACTTTGTAATACTTTACAGTTACTGATACCCAATGGGGTGGTTATTTCTTTTTCTTCCCAATCCATTTTTTTGCTGATCTCGTAGCCAATCACTTCGGCAATACGCTCCAGGTTACGCCTGAAACGCATACGGTCCTGCTGTACTTCTATATCTCTTAATTCGCTTACCCAATTACTTACCAAAGAATGCTCTTCACTGAGATTGATTACCATGTTGCTTGTTTTGTATAATTATAAATGCGTTTAACAGATTCACCGCAAATCAGGCAAAACTAAAATAAAATAATAAGCATTTCGTTTTATTTTAACATACTGTTTCACAAAAATGTATTTTTATTGTATTCAAATTTAACCAATGAAAAAAGCAATACCGGCAATTATAATGATGAGTTTTGTTTTTACAGCCTGTGGCGGTAATGAAAAAGAAGCTGAGGCAAAAGAAAAAGACAAATACGAGCAAACTAAAGAAACACTGGAACAGACTGAAAAGAAAAATCCAAAGCGCTTTTTATTGGTGGATGGAAAAGACAAGAAGAACCTGGCCCGGCAAACGGTTATAAAAGGAACCATTACCAGTAAGGCTACTGTGGCCAGCTATAAAGATGTAGATGTTGAACTTTCGTTTTACAGCAAAACTGGTGCATTGCTGCTCAGAGACCATGAAGTGGTTTATAAAGTAATAGCCCCGGGCAGCAGCGAAAATTTTAAATACAAAACCTACGCACCAAAAGGGTCGGATAGTGTGGCGATGAAAATTGTATCGGCTAAAATCAATTAAACAAACTTAAACCCATCTCCATCAAACAAACCCAGGTCACTAAGTTTTAAATGTGGTATTACCAGCAATGCCATAAAAGATAATGTCATAAACGGCGCTGCCAGGGTTGAACCCATCTCTTCTTTAACCATTTTATCAATGCTGGTATAAGCAGCGGCAACTTTATAGCCATCATCATTACTCATCAACCCGGCTACCGGTAAACCTAATACCTGCTCTTTTTTATTGTAAACAGCACTAATACCACCTCGTTCTTTAATAACCAGGTTCACAGCTTTCATCAAACTTTCATCATCCACACCCACAGCAACTATATTGTGGCTGTCGTGAGCAACAGAAGATGCAATGGCACCATATTTTATTCCAAAATTTTTGATGAATGCTTTTGCAACAGGTGCTTTTTTATATCGGTTTACAACAACAATCTTTAAAATATCACTAGTTACATCAGCTTCATAAAATTCATTATTTACAAGAGGCTTACATTCCACTTTGTTGGTTATTAACTGCCCATCTAAGGCTTCAATGGCATATATGGTTTCACCTGAATCCGAGATAGAAAATCCAAAATCTAAAATTGATTTTTCATCGCAGTCAAAATTATTCAGAAGCGCAGGAGAATGACTAATGACTAACGACTTCCCATCCGCAGCAACAAGTTTGCCATCAATAAAAGTTTTTAGCACTTTAAAATCTTTCAGATTTTCAACCACAATAAAATCGGCAGCATCGCCCTGTTTAAGTAAACCAATATTCATGTTGTAATGCTGCACCGGGTTAATGCAGGCGGCCTGTAAAACTTTAAAAACATCAATACCTTTTGCCACCGCCCTGGCACAAAGCTGGTTGATATGCCCTATGGCTAAACTGTCGGGGTGTTTATCATCACTGCAAAACATCATCATAGCATAATGTTCATGCATCAGGTCAATCAAGGCTTCAAAATTTTTAGCAGCACTTCCTTCACGTATCAAAATCTTCATGCCGTATTTTAATTTATCCAACGCTTCATCAGCCGTAAAACATTCATGGTCGGTACTGATGCCGGCTTCAATATATTTTTTTGCATCAGCACCTCTTAAACCCGGCGCATGGCCATCAACAGGCTTTCCATATTTTTTAGCTGATGCAATTTTTTTATACACTTCTTCATCGCCATACAACACACCGGGAAAATTCATCATCTCACTTAAATAACTGATCTCACTTTTCTGCAATAAGGCATCAACATCATCAGCCAGTAACGCTGCCCCGGCTGTTTCAAAAACAGTGGCAGGTACACAACTTGGTGCTCCAAAATGAAATTTAAACGGAACTGTTTTTCCATTGGCAATCATAAATTCAACACCTTTCATGCCGCTAACATTGGCAATCTCATGCGGATCGCTGATGGTACCAACGCTGCCATGCACTACTGCAAGTTTTGCAAATTCTGATGGAACCAGCATAGAGCTTTCTATGTGAACATGACTGTCAACGAAACCAGGCATAATAAAATTGGCCGCCGGGAATTGAGGATCTGCCAGTCTGTTTACAGATTCAATTTTACCATCTGCAACAGAAACTTCGCCATAAAAAATGTCACTGGCTAAAATATCAATGATATTTCCCTGTATTTTAAAACTGCTCATCTTATTTTTTTTGAACGAATAATATACAAGATAAACGGAAAATTTAAAATAGAATTTGCGAATGGAATTATGGTATATTTACAACCTAAAAAAAATAAATATGAAAAATTTACTTGTATTCGGATTGTTGGTTCTTGCTTTGGTTTTTGTTCAGTTTGCCCAGGCGCAAACTGTAGATGAAATTATAAATAAGCACATAGATTCTTTGGGCGGTAAAGACAACCTGAATAAGATTCAGAATACAATAGAGGAGGGTAACATGACTGCCCAGGGAGCCGAGATTGCAATAACCATTACTAAGGTTCAAAATAAATTAACCCGGCAGGATATAAGTGTGATGGGAATGACTGGTTACGATATGTTGACGGACAAAGAAGGCTGGACCTATATGCCTTTTATGGGTATGCAGCAACCCGAGGCTAAATCGGCTGATGATGTAAAAGCCAATCAGAAAAACCTGGATATTGCAGGCCCGCTGGTTGATTATGCAGCAAAGGGACATAAGGCAGAATTGCAGGGAAAAGAAGCAGTTAATGGCAGTGAATGCTTTAAAATAAAATTGACTACAGCAGGCGGAAAAGATATAACTTATTATATAGATCCGGCAACATACTTGATTTCAAGAGCCAGTGAAAAAATAAATGTGAACGGCGAGGATATAGATGTACAAATGGATTATGCCGATTATAAAGAGGTAGAATCTGTTAAAATGGCTCATAGTATTACTAATCAGTATGGCACTATTTATATATCAAGTATTAAGGTAAATCAAACAATACCTGAGTCGGCTTACAAACACGATTATTAATTAATATAAACGATAAATGATTTTTAAAACCGGTTTTAAAAGCCGGTTTTTTTATTCAGTGTTTTACAGAAAATTCCTGTGTTGATTTTGTATCTTTCACATCTAATAATTTTTTTATGAAAAAACTAATACTGCTTTTAACTATTGTTGCTGTTTCGGCAAATGTATCTGCACAGAAAAAATCAATTGCCGTTTCAAACGATGATGATGTTTTGTTTAGTAAGGTAAAATACCGTTCCATTGGTCCTTACCGCGGCGGCCGCAGTGCTGCAGCAGTCGGCGATCTTAACCAAAAAAATACTTTTTATTTTGGCGGCACCGGCGGCGGCGTTTGGAAAACCATTGATGGTGGCAGCAACTGGAAAAATATTACCGATAAATATTTTGGCGGCAGTATTGGCTGTGTTTCCATAGCGCCAAGCGATAATACTATTTTGTATGTTGGCGAAGGCGAAAATTCTTTACGGGGAAATGTTAGTGAAGGTTTTGGCATCTGGCGTACCGATGATGGCGGACGCAGCTGGCGTAACCTGGGTTTAAAAGATACAAGGCATATCATCCGCATTGTTATTCATCCAAAAAATCCTGATGTGGTTTGGGTGGCGGCTATGGGGCATTTGTTTGGGCCAAATGAAGAGCGTGGCATTTTTAAAACTACCGATGGCGGAAAGAACTGGAAGAAAGTTTTGTATGTAAATAATCAAACCGGTTGCAGCGATCTGGTAATGGAACCCGGCAATCCAGCTGTTCTATACGCCGGTACCTGGCGTATGTTGCGTACTCCGTACAGTATGGAAAGCGGTGGCGAAGGAAGCGGTTTATGGAAAAGTATTGACGGCGGCGAAACCTGGAAAGATATTACAGCAGCAAAAGGATTACCAAAAGGTCTTTGGGGAATTGTTGGCGTAGCTGTAAGTCCTTCCAATACCGACAAAGTTTATGCATTGATTGAAAACCCTGCTGGCGGTATGTTTGTAAGCAGCGATGCCGGCGAAAGCTGGGCATTGCAGAGCAGTGATAATAATATCCGCCAGCGGGCATGGTATTACACAAAAGTATTTGTTGATCCTAAAAACGAAAACAATGTGTATGTTTTGAATGTAAATTTTTTAAAAAGTACTGATGGTGGAAAAACGTATAAAAGTATCAGAACTCCGCATGGCGATCACCATGATCTTTGGATTGACCCGAATGATGGAAACCGCATGATTGTTGCTGATGATGGTGGCGGGCAGATAAGTTTTGATGGGGGTGATAACTGGAGTACATATAACAATCAACCTACAGCCCAGTTTTACAGGGTAAGTACCGATAATCATTTTCCGTACAGAATTTTGGGAGCACAACAAGATAATTCAACCGTAAGAATTTTATCACGTAGTGATGGCGGGCAAATTACTACCGACGACTGGCAGCCAACTGCTGGTGCCGAGAGTGGTTATGTGGTTGCTGATCCGCTCAATCCTGATGTGGTGTATGGAGGAAATTACAGTGGCTATTTATCAAGACTTGATCATAAAACCGGGGAGAACCGTGCGGTAAGTGTATGGCCCGATGATCCGCTGGGTGGAGGTATTGATGTGGCTAAGTATCGTTTTCAATGGAACTTTCCCATTTTCTTTTCGCCACACAATCCTAAGAGATTGTATGCCGGAGGCAATCATTTATTTGTTACCGAAAACGAAGGTGCATCTTGGACAGCGCTCGGTGGAGATTTAACAACCAATGATAAAAAACGCCAGGCATCAAGCGGTGGCCCTATTACAAAAGATAATACCGGTGTTGAAGTTTACTGTACCGTTTTTACTGCAACAGAATCAACTTTGGAAAAAGATTTATTGTGGACAGGAAGTGATGACGGGTTGATTCATGTTAGTAAAGACGGTGGAAAAAACTGGGAGAATGTTACACCAAAAGAAGCCGGGCAATGGAAGATGTGGAACTGTGTAGAAACCGATCCTTTCAAAAAAGGCAAGGCGTATTTTGTTGGTACAAAATATAAGAGCGATGATTTTACTCCTTATCTTTTTAAAACAGAAGACTATGGTAAAACCTGGACAAAGATTACCAACGGAATAAACGCTATGCATTTTACAAGAGCTTTACGTGCCGACAGAAAAATACCAGGATTGTTATACTGCGGAACTGAATATGGCATGTACATCAGTTATGATGACGGCGCTAACTGGAAAACTTTCCAGTTGAATTTACCGATGGTGCCCATTACCGATATGACCATTAAAGAAAATGATTTAATAGTTGCAACACAAGGCCGTGCATTTTGGGTAATAGATGATTTGACGGTTGTTCAGCAAAGCATTGAAAATTATTCTGCAGGCTATAATGGGAAAATGTTTCAAGATGGTTACATAACCAAGAGTAATCTTTTCGTTTTTAAAGTGAATGATGCATACCGCTTTGATGGTTATCAAAATCCCAAGCCGGTTAATGCAGGAATGAATCCACCGAACGGATCAGTAATCAATTATTTTATTAAAGATGTTTCTGATTCTGCAAAAGTTAGTATTGATATTCTGGATAAAAATAAAAAACTCATCAAATCATTTTCAACCAAAGCAAAAGAAAAAACTGATAAGATAGAAGTAAGTAGTGGTATGAATCAATTTGTATGGGATATGAAATATCCTCCGGCAGAAAAGATAGACGGACAGATCATCTGGCACGGAACAGTACCCGGCCCTAAAGCTGCACCCGGCCGCTACTTTTATAAAATAAAAGCTGATAAAGATTCTGTTGAAGGAAGTTTTAATATTAAAGCAAATCCGGTTTACAATGTATCGCAGCAGGATTATGAAGAGCAGTTTAATTTTCTGATTGCAGTACGTGATAAATTTGATGAGATACAAAAGGCAGGAAAAAATATCCGTGACATACGAAAGCAGATCAACGATTTTATGGATAAGCAAGGCAAGGATGTGCCTAAAGAAATAAAACAACAGGCCGATACCATCAACAAACAAATGAAGGTAATTGAAGAAGCATTGCACCAGACCAAGGCCAAAAGCGGCCAGGATGTATTGAATTATCCGATACGCCTGGATGATAAGATTTCAGGGCTTTATGATTTTGCAGTAAGCGGTAATGCAGCTCCAGCCCGCCAGGTAAAAGAAGCATTTGCTGAACTGGGTGGCCAGGCCGATGTGCAGCTGAATAAACTTAAAAAAATAATGGATGTTGATGTGGTGAAGTTTAATGAAATGATCAGGGAGAAGGCGCTGCCGGTTATCGGAATTAAAAAAATTGATTGATAAATAAATTTTTATCCCACAAAAACACGAAGAATAAAAAGATGATCATTTTCTTTGTGTTCTTCGTGTTTTTGTGGGTTACTTTTGATGCACACTGATACTTATCTTTGCCGCATGAATTTAAAAGCATTCTCTTCTTCCTTTATAAATAAGTTTATTTATTTAAAAAAGGCTTTTGGCAAAAAGCCTTTTAGCCTGTTGGATATCGGTGCTGGCAATCACTCTGCCACCAAAGCCAAACGGGTGTTTCCTAACTGTGAATATCATGGTGTTGACCGGGAAACAGAATACAATAATACCGGTGAGGATTTTAAGCTGATGAATGCTTTTTATGAAATGGATCTCACCAAACTTAATTTCTCTGCCATACCGGATAATTATTTTGATGCGGTATTGATGGTGCATGTAATTGAACATTTACACAACGGAGATGAAGTGGTAAAAGGCCTGTTGCCAAAACTTAAAAGGGGCGGATATATTTATCTGGAGTACCCCGGCGAAAAAAGTACCCGTTTACCAAGTATGGAAGGCACATTAAATTTTAAAGATGATGATACGCATGTGAGGGTTTATTCTGTGAAGGAGTTGTGTGCTTTACTTGAAACAAATAATTGTAAGGTTTTAAAAGGAGGAATCCGAAGGAATATATGGTTCATGCTGGCGATGCCTTTTAAAATAATAAAATGCTGGTTAAGCGGAAAAAAACTGCAGGGTAATATTTTTTGGGACCTGTTAGGTTTTGCAGAGTTTGTATGGGCCAGAAAATTATGAGGAACGAATTCATAATTCATCACTCATAATTCATAATTATTCAAGAAGATCAGGCCTTCTCTCCTCCGTTCTCTTAACCGCCTGTTCATGCCGCCATTCATCAATCAGTTTATGATTGCCGCTCATTAAAATCTCGGGCACTTTCCAGCCACGGAACTCTTCGGGCCTTGTATAAACAGGCGGGGCCAGTAAATTATCCTGAAAGGAATCAGTGAGTGCAGAAGTTTCGTCATTTAATACACCGGGAATTAATCTGCCAATGGCATCAACCAAAACTGCAGCACCTAATTCACCCCCACTCAATACATAATCGCCAATAGAAATTTCTTTAGTTACAAAATGATCCCGGAAACGTTGATCAATACCTTTGTAATGACCGCATATCAGCAGCAGGTTATTCTTTAAAGAAAAACTATTTGCCATCTGCTGGTTAAAAGTTTTACCATCAGGAGTTAAAAAAATAATTTCATCGTACGAAGTTTCTTTTTGCAGACTTTCAACAGCATTTACCAAAGGTTCAATCATCATTACCATACCGGCGCCACCGCCAAAAGCATAATCATCTACCTGTGCACGGGCATAAGTGGTATGATCACGTAAATTAATTACGTTTACTTCAAGTAGGCCCTTGTCTCTTGCCCTCTTCATAATGGAATGGGCAAAAGGGCTCTGCAGCAAATCAGGAACAACGGAAATAATGTCAATCTTCATTGTACAAAGGAAATAAATATTAAATAAGGAACAAGTAATATTGAGAGAGAACCACATCACCAACCGGTAAAATCATCAATATCACGTTTATCTTTTTTTGTAGGTCGTCCCTGCTTACTCATTCTTTTACCGGTATGAAAAACGGCCGCCTGAAATTTAATCCTGTCCAGCTCTTCAGCAGGAGTAATATCTTCATAAAATTTTATAGCCTCGCTGTATTGCACCCTTTTAAACAAAACGGCTGTTACCTTAATCACCCATCGTTTTGTTTCTGTCTTCACTTCATATTCATCGCCTGCCTGTACTGCTTTTGAGGACTTTGCATTACCACCATTATGCTTCACTTTTCCTTTGTCACAGGCATCGCCTGCCTGGCTTCGTGTTTTAAACAGTCTGATAGCCCATAAGTATTTATCCAGCCTCAGTTTTTCTTTTTCCATAGTCAAAAGTAAATGCTTTTACAGCAATGGCAGTTAAAGCTTAGGGTAATTTCGTAATTTTAAAGACCTAAACAGATAAATATGCGATTTACAAAAATTAAAATTCTCATTTTCCTTGTTACCCTCAGTCAGTTTGTACTTGCACAAGGCAACAGAAAAATTAACTGGTCTGCCGATGGTAATACCTATACCACAATAAAGGATGGTAATATTATTCAGGTTGATCCTGTAACGGAATCTGAAACTGTTATTATTAATAAAGCACAGCTTACCGATCCTGGAACAAAAGAATATTTAGCGCCGCAATCCTACACTTTTAACAGTAACTACACCCGGATATTGCTTTTTACCAATACTGCAAAAGTATGGCGTTATAATACCCGGGGCGATTACTGGATACTGGATATCATCAGCGGTAAATTAAGAGAAGTAGGAAAAGGGCTTCCTGCCCAATCATTAATGTTTGCCAAATTTTCGCCTGATGGAAAAAAAGTGGCTTATGTGAGCGAACATAATATTTATGCCGAAGAAATAAGTACAGGCCAGATTACAAAACTAACTGTTGATGGCAGCCGTAAATTAATTAACGGAACCTTCGACTGGGCATATGAAGAAGAATTTGGCTGCAGAGACGGCTTCAGGTGGAGCCCCGATGGAAGCAGGATCGCTTTCTGGCAGGTAGATGCAACAAAAATACGTGACTATTATATGTTGAATACAACCGATAGTGTTTACTCGCAGGTGATACCGGTTGAATATCCAAAAGTAGGAGAAGCACCATCGCCTGTTAAGATTGGCGTAATAAGTCTTGCAAACCGTTTTGTAACCTGGATGGATATTGACGGAGATCCGCAACAGCATTATCTGCCCCGCATGGAGTGGGCTGGTAAAAACGAACTGGTTGTACAGCAACTCGACCGTAAACAGCAGGAAAGCAAATTAAAATACTGTAATGCCAATGATGGAAAAAGCAGAACTTTTTGGGCAGAGAGCAGCACAACATGGGTAGATTTAAATGCTGATGACCCATCAGGCTGGAACTGGGTGAATAACGGAAATGATTTTATATGGATAAGTGACAAGGATGGTTGGCGACATATTTACCGGATAAGCCGTGATGGAAAAACAGAAACATTGCTGACAAAAGGAAACTATGATATTGGCGAAATAAAATGTATTGATGAAGTTAAGAACCATATTTATTTTACGGCTTCGCCTGAAAATGCCACGCAATTATATTTATACAGGGTAGATGTAGATAAGGGAACTATAGTACAAAAAGTGGTTAATGTTTTTCAAAAAGCAGTTGATGTAGTTACCAGGTCAAAAGGTGAACCGGAGTTGGTGAGCGATAAGAACCTGAAAGGAACACATGATTATAATATTTCTCCTAACGGAAGACTGGCTGTTCATTCTTTCTCTAATCATAATACGCCCAGGGTAACTGAATGGATAAGCCTGCCGGATGGTAAACCGCTTAACGCGGCAAAAAGCATAGCTGCTACTATAAAAACTAATGACCGGAATGATGTGGAATATCTCAGGTTAATAACCAGCGATAATATAATTCTGGATGCATGGATAAACAAACCAAAAAACTTTGATCCCGAAAAAAAATACCCGGTTGTTTTTTATGTGTATGGCGAACCGGCATCATCTACTGTGCAGGACAGGTATGGTGCCCACTCTAATTTTTTATATAATGGCGATATGAGGGCTGACGGCTATGTACAGGTTGCCATTGATAACCGCGGTACGCCTATGCTTAAAGGCGCCGAATGGCGAAAATCAATTTACAGGAAAGTGGGTAATGTCAATGTAATTGATATGGCTCATGGTTTTGTAAAATTGCTGGAGCTTAATCCTTATATGGATAAGGAACGTACTGCTGTGTGGGGATGGAGTGGCGGCGGTTCATCAACATTAAATTTACTTTTCCGCTATCCCGAAATTTTTAAAACAGGTATTGCCATTGCGGCTGTTGCCAACCAGTTATTTTACGATAATATTTACCAGGAGCGGTATATGGGGCTGCCACAGGAAAATAAAGAAGACTTTATAAATGGCTCCCCGGTTACCTATGCAAAAAACCTGAAAGGAAATTTGCTGTACATACACGGTACCGGCGATGATAATGTCCATTTCAGCAATGCCGAAGTATTGGTGAACGAACTGATAAAGAATGGTAAGCAGTTTCAGTATATGCCTTATCCTAACAGATCGCACAGCATTTCTGAAGGAGCTGGCACATTTCAGCATTTATCAACCTTGTACACTAATTATTTAAAAGAACATTGTCCACCGGGTGCCAGGTAAAAAAACAGAATTTTTTATGCGCCTTTTTGCAAAGGCGCTTTTTTATGAGTATTGTTGATTAGAGGTACAGTATTAATTTTTCTGTATTCTTGTTAAAAAAACATGCACCGTACAATAAAATTGCCTGGCGAATGTTAAAATATGCAGCCGTTAACAAAATTACAGACCGTAATCAAATAAAATAAACAATATCTTGTTTATCATATTCCTGTATTGAGAATAATTACTCACCTAAAAATAATTATGAAAAGTAAAATTGAAACGCCCGGAAAAACTTTTGCAAAGAGTTTAAACAGGAATAAATTTTCAATCAGTTTCTTTTTATTGTTTGTTGTTGCATTTTCATCCTGTACAAAAGATCCATTGCCTGGCGGAGGTGGTACAGGCGGTGGCAGCCCCCTTTCTGAAAGAATAATTCTGGATACTTCATTTGGTGCCGATGCTAAACAGAAAATGGATATTTATCTTCCGGCCGGAAGAACCAATGCTACCAAAGTAATTGTATTGATACATGGTGGTGCCTGGGAAGCAGGGGATAAAGCCGAAATGAATTACTATAAAAATCTACTGAGGGCAAAATGGCCCGAAGCAGCAATTGCAAATATTAACTACAGGCTGGCGAGCAATGCCAATAATATTCATCATACCGAGATCATGAATGATATAAAGGCGGCGGTAAACATGATGATAAACGGGAAAACAAATTTTGTTGTATCCGATACCCTGGCTATGATCGGCGCAAGTGCAGGAGCTCATCTTGCTGTGTTATATACCTATGCACATAACAGCAG
>JBATAS010000405.1:0-1619 GCA_049661965.1 Ferruginibacter sp.
TTTTCCACTGGAAGGTCCGGTGGATGGGAACATTAGTGACAATAATTTTTGTGTGAAAGGTGTGGTTACGGGCTACCGGGAACTTACACCCATGGCGATGGAAGTAAAAAAAGTTTATCAGCATATAAAAACAACATGGAATGGAAATAATCGTATCAATATTAAGAATGGGTACTTTTTTAAAAATTTGGATAATGTTTTAGTGAACTGGGTATTGCAGGAAAATGGTATTGCAAAAGAAAACGGTAGTATTAATAATCTTACTTTGGCACCTCAGCAGGAAAATACTTTTACGGTTGATATGAAAACAAAGATGGATGTCAAAAAGGAATATCAACTGAACATATATTACACCTTAAAAACTGAAGAACCATTTTTGATAAAAGGATATGAAATTGCCAGTGAACAGTTTTCGTTGCAGATCTTATCTGCTAAAGATTTTAAGCCTACTCAAAAAACTGCTTTGCAGGTAAAACAAACGGCAGAGCAATTCATCATCAGCGGAAAAATTTTTACAGCAATATTTGATTTGCAAAAAGGTACTCTATCAGGCTATACCTACAAGGGTGAAAAAATGATTGAGCAAGGTCCGATGCCGTCCTTCTGGCGGGCACCTACCGATAACGATATTGGTGCAGGATTCAACAAAAGCATAAGAATGTGGCGCAATGCTTATGTAAGTGGAAACGAATTGAAAGCTGTTGTTACAAAAATAAATGATAAGGAATATCAAGTCAGTTTTACCGAGCAATTGATTGATGGCGATGCAACACATCAGCAATTATTTACGGTGCATAGTGACGGCAGTATTAAAGTAGAAAATAATTTTGCAGCTATCAAAGGTAAACACCCATTGTTGCTTAGAGCCGGTACTGATTTGGTGATTAACAAAAGTTTAAGCAATATCAATTGGTATGGCCGTGGACCCGGTGAAAATTATTGGGACAGGAAAACAAATACATTCATCGGGCAATACAAACAAACCGTTGATGAACAATATTTTCCATATGCACGTCCGCAGGAAAGTGGCAATAAAACGGAAGTGCGTTGGGTAAGTTTCAGCAATGCAAACGGAAAAAAAATAACGTTTTCATTTGCAGACAGCCTGTTAAGTTTTTCAGCCCTACCATACAGCCTGGATGATCTAGATCCGGAGATGAATAAAAAACAATACCATAGCGGAGAATTGACAAAGCGAAATGAAATTTATCTGCACATGGATCTACAGCAAACTGGCCTTCAGGGCATGGATAGTTGGGGTGCCTGGCCATTGGAAAAATACAGAATCCCTTTTAAGGATTACAGCTATAGTTATTGGATGAGGTTCGAATGATAATTATTAATACAATGAAGATTAAAAATAGATATTACTTTTTTACGGTTGCATTATTGATAAGTACTCTTGCATTTGCTCAAAGGGACACCATTCCCGTTAATAGTGAATGGCAATTTTCTATTGATAAGAAAGCAGTAGGGTTAACTGAAAAATGGTATGAAGGCAATTTGTCTAATGCAAGGGGGGTAAAATTGCCGCATACCTGGAATGTGGAAGAGGCAAATCAAAACCACTATGGCTGGGGCTGGTACCAGAAAAAAATAAACATTCCTACTGATTGGAA
>JBATAS010000406.1:0-8940 GCA_049661965.1 Ferruginibacter sp.
CCGATATATTTAACAGGAGCATGAGGAAACGTAACCGGGTGAGATAATTTTCCGGCTAAATTTATTTCTTCCTTTAAATCAGGCACCCAGCATTCTTTGAATTTGTTTATATAACGATAGTGTAGTTTTTGGGCAATACGCTCAGTAAGCCTGTTGCCTGTTTTGATACATAGTTGATGGGTAATATAAATGCAAGGAATTTTAGCGTGATACAATCCAAAACGATTGTCTGAAATAACGGCATCTATTTTATTTTGTATGACAGCTTTTTTTAGCCAACTGTGTTCAGCATAAATACGATTAATGATTTTTGGAAATTGTATAAACAATCTGAAAAACAACAAAGCCCGGCTGCGGCTATAAGTGATACGATAACCCCTCAAATTCACAAACTCAGCCTCGGGAAACTCCTGTTGTAATAAAAACTTTGCAGGCCCTTCCGCAGCAATAATTACCTCACAATTAAGCTCAATAAGCTTTAAAATAACTGGAATGCAACGGGTTGTATGACCCAGCCCCCAGTCTAATGGGGCTACTAATACACGTAATTTGTAATATGGGCTGTTAAAATTTTTGCCTTTCATCAAAACAATACAATAAATGTTTGTGAAAATAGTTTAAATTGTAACCTGAAATTATGCAACAAACAAACAAATTAACGCTCCTGCTATTAATAATTGTTACTGTATTGGTAACAACAAGTTGTGCCTCTTCAAAAAAGGGTTGCGGCTGTCCGAATATATCAGGAATGGTTGGCTATAAATAACAGTACAATTTAACCACCAAAGATCATGAACAACCCAAACCGCGATTTGCTGGTTTTGTTCAATCAGGAGATAATGACTCCTCAGGCAATTGAGCATGAAGTAGAGATGCTTCATCAAATGCTGTATTCTTTTGAGGGATTGGAAAGCCTGGTTGTTGCTCATGAAATTATTGACCTGAATAAATACAGGGTTATTTCAAAACCCCATAAGCTCCGCAAAATTATCCGCTACAGCGAATTAAAGGCTTTTGTTTTTTTAAACTGTAAGAATTAGCTCAATTTACTTAATGCTTTTTTCAGCATATCCAACATTTCATCAATTTCTTCTTTCTTACAGGTACCTACACTAAGTCTGTACCAACTGCTGTCGGGCGTTGCACCAAAAGCATAAAAAGGAACAATGGCAATTTTGGCTTCATCCAGAATATAAGAAGTTACATCTGCCTGTGTGGCTAATAATTTTCCATCTGCAGTTTGCTTACCGGCGTAATCAATTTGTATAGTAAGATAAATGGCTGCTTCCGGAGCAATGGCATCTACATTAAAACCTTCTTTTTTCATTTGCTGAAAACCAGCAAAGATGTTTTGCAACCGGTCATTAATTTCTGATTTAAAGGTTGCAAAGTATTTATCAACAGCCTCTGTTTTTAATAAGTATTTTGAAACAGCTTTTTGTGCACCCATAGGCGCCCATGCTCCAATATGACTGTTTATTGACCGCATTTTCACCAGTACATCAGCAGGGCCCAATGCCCAGCCAACCCTTACTCCGGTTGCTGCAAAAGACTTGCTTATACCATCTATAAAAACAGTATAGTCTCTCATTTGTGGCCTTAATGTTACCGGGTTGTGATGTACTGTGTCACCAAAAGTAAGCGTCCAGTATATCTGATCATACATCAGGTATAATTTTTTTTCACCTTCGGCACGGGTTTTATTTTCTTCAATTACCAGGTCGCAGATGGCTGTTAATTCTTCTTTGCCAAAAGTGGTTCCGGTGGGGTTTAATGGTGAGCATAAAGAAAGTAAGGTTGCGCCTTTTATATGTTCTTTGATCTGTGAAGCAGTAAGCATAAACTTATTTTCTTTTTTTGCTTCCAGCATGATATGCTCGCCTTCGGTAAAATGAACGTAGTGATTATTATTCCAGCTCGGCGCAGGGTAGATAACCTTGTCGCCTTTATCTACAATTGCACGGTAAAGAGCATAAATAAGCGGCCTGCCTCCTGCTGCAATTAATATCTCGTTTGCTGAATAATCCAAGCCTCCTCTTTGCTTCATAAATGAAGAAACGGCTTCTCTGAGTTCAAGTACGCCATCTGCAGGCGGGTAAGTAGTGGATTTATTTTTATAAGCATTGATAATTTCTTCTTCCAGCTCAAGCGGGATTGGGAAAATGGAAGAATTAAAATCTCCAATAGTATAATTATAAATTTTTTCGCCTTGTTTTATTTTTTCCTTAATGACTGCTCCAAGACGAACGATTTCAGACGCCTGTAAAGTTTCGGCAAGCACACTCAATTTTACATTACTCATAAGCTTATCATTAATGGGCAAAAGTAAAAATTTAAGGGGTTATGGCAAAGAATAAAAAAGAGGATGCTTATTTGAAGCATCCTCTTAAATAAAATATATAAATAATCAATCTATCGCTTTGTATGGCTTAAAAGGAGTTAAGGGAGTGTTGTTAACTAATTTCTTATACTCTTCCCATTTACCATTGAAAAATGTATTTGTCTTTTGAACAGCTTCATCAACCATTTGCTCTGCTTCCGTTGCCAGGCGAATTTCCTGCTGATCGGGAACTTTTATTTTACGTAAAACTTCTCCTCTTGCTTCACCAAGTGTACCGTTTACAGTAAGTTGATAAGGGGAACCATAGCCTTGTTTTTCCTGGGGCTTGCCAAAAATAAAATTCCGGATGCTTTTTATAGAATCGGTCATGGCTTTCCCCGCCTTTTTTAAACTGTCAATCGCTTTGCCTTCTTCATTTTTTAATTGCCCTTCAATTTTTGCAATTGTTTCTTCTGCTTCACTTAAACGATCAGTAACTTCTGTTAATCGGATAGTACTCTTATCAAGCCGTTCCATCATTTTCATTTTGGCATCGTAAATTTCTTTGCTGTCTGGTGCAGCTGGATCATGGTTTACAACAATCATAGTTGAGTCAGATTCCTTACCTACCGTGATCACCATTTTGTAAATACCGGGGAAAACCGTTAACCCTCTTGGCTCTCCCGAGTTTGGCCTTGGTTTTGGCGAACCCGGCTGGCGGATGCCCTTCATTTCAAATCCCCAACTGTTTCTGTTAAAGCCTGTATCTGCTTTATATTTTAATGTGCGTATCAGTTCGTTTTGCTGGTTATAAATTTTTACAAGCGCAGAATCTGCTTTTGCTTTTTTAGAGGTATCGGGTTTTATATAAAATGAATAAGAAGCACCTCTTCCGCGGTTCTCTCCCTCATACAAACCCCAGCTGCTCCAGTCGTAACCGGGCTGGGCCCTGTACCTGGCCATGTATGCCGCAGGCGCAGGAAACACGGTTAATTTTTTTGTGAAGTTATTGCCATTGTTAGCTGCGGCTTTGCGTAAAGGTCTTATGTCGTCAAAAACATAAATGGCTCTGCCGAATGTGCCAATCACTAAATCAGACTCTCTTTCCTGTATGGCCATATCATAAGTTGAAACTGACGGATAACCGTTTTTCCATTGTTGAAAAGTGGAACCATTATCAAAGCTTATCCAAAGGCCATGCTCGGTACCAACAAAAATCAAATTAGGCTCTACCGGATCCTGTATCATACACAAAGCATAACCTCTTACTTTTTTCTCATCAATCATACGTTCCCAGGTTTGTCCGTAATTTTTTGTACGGAAGATATAGGGTTTAAAATCTGCACGTCGGTAATCGTTGCACACAACAAAGGCCTCGCCTGCATTATAGCGGCTGGCACGTACCTGGTGTATCCATGCACCCAGTGGCATGCCGGGAATTTTTCCGCGGAAATTGATCCATGTTTTTCCGGCATCTTTACTTAACTGTACATTGCCATCATCTGTGCCCACCCAAATGATATTTTTATCTTTTGCCGATGGTTCAATGCAAAGAATGGTATTGTAATTTTCGGCACCGGTAATGTCAACTGATAAGCCACCGTTTTCATCCTGTCGTTGCTGTTCTTTATTATCGGTAGTAAGATCAGGAGAAATTACTTCCCATGTCAACCCTTTGTTTGTACTCTTATGTACAAACTGGCTGCCGTAATAAATTGTTTTTGAATCGAAGGGATCTTGTGCAAATGCGGCATTCCAGTTAAAGCGTAATCTTGTTTTTAAGTTGGGCATGGGTGGTTGTATCGACATCCGCTCACCCGTTTCAACATTTTGTTTTCCCAGATTACCGCCCTGGCTCATGGAGTATACCCAGTCGTTATTATCGGGATCGGGTGCGGCATCAAAGCCGTCGCCACCACCAATGTTCTCCCAATAAAAATTCCGGATGCTTCCACCACGCCAGGTGTAGGCCGGCCCACGCCAGGTTCCGTTATCCTGCATACCGCCCATTATGTTGTATGGAATCTTGTTATCTACCGCAATATGATAAAACTGCCCAACAGGAATCAATTCATTAAAATTCCAGTTACGGCCACGATCTCTGCTGATACCGATACCGCCATCATTTCCATCAATGATTAAATTGGGATCGAGTGGATTAATCCAGAATGCATGATGATCGGGATGTATGCCGTTGTAAGGAATAATTGTTTTGAAAGATTTACCGCCATCCTCACTCATGGTGATGGTTTGTTTAATATTGTACAAACGGTTTTCATTTTTAGGATCAACCCGAATATCCTGGAAATAAAATGCACGGTTGGTTACTTCCGATTTATCGCTGTTAACAAGCTCCCATTTAAAACCACCATCATCCGATTTATACAAACCGTTCTTAGTTGCTTCTATTAATGCATAAACCCTTGATGGTTCGTTATAAGCAATAGTTAAACCTGTTCTGCCTAAATCGCCATCGGGTATGCCATCAGCTTTGCCCAGCTTCTTCCAGTTTTTTCCGCCATCAACAGTTATATATAAACCGCTGCCCTTTCCGCCGCTGTAAAAACTCCAGGGCGTACGCTGGTGTTGCCACATAGAAGCAATAAGTTTATTGGGATTAGTTGGATCCATCACCAGATCGGCACAACCGCTGCTATCGTTAGTGTGTAAGATCAGTTTCCAGCTGTCACCACCATCTGTTGTTTTGTAAACACCTCTTTCCGGATGAATGCCATAAGGGTTTCCAATGGCTGCCACGTAAACTGTATTAGGATCATTAGGGTCAACTATAATGCGATGAATATTTTTTGTTTTTTCAAGGCCAAGCATTTTCCAGGTCTTTCCGCCATCCATAGTTTTATAAATGCCTTCACCAATATTTATGGAGTTACGTGGATTACCTTCGCCGGTACCTACCCAAACAACCGAAGGGTTGCTTTGCTGAATGGCAACAGCTCCAATATTCAGTGTGGATTGTTCATCAAAAACCGGCGTCCAGTTGGCGCCGCTGTTTTCGGTTTTCCAAACGCCACCCGATGCAGTACCCAAATAAATCAAATCAGGGTTGGTATATAAGGCATCAATGGCAGTTACCCTGCCGCTCATACCTGCCGGGCCAATGCTGCGGGGCTTTAAATCTTTAAACTGATCAAGAGAGATTTTCTGAGCATTTACATCTTTGCAAAATGTAAGACATAACAGTCCTAAAACAAAAAGGAACGATTTCTTCATTGTAGTGTAGTTTGAACAATGAAGATGCAAAAAAATAAGCTACAAGGCAAAACTATTCTATGAGCGGCCTTGTAGCTTAACAATAATATTTATGTGCTTAATTTTTTGTGCCAGGCTTCTTCTCAAACTTTTTTTCTGCATCTTTAGCTTTTTCAAAATCCAGAATTACTGAATTAATGCAATAGCGAAGGCCTGTTGGTGGAGGACCATCGTCAAATACATGACCAAGGTGCCCTTTACATTTGCCACACATTACTTCGGTTCGGCTCATACCAAATGTATTATCAGGTGCATAAATGATGCTGCCTTTTGTTATGGGCTCAAAAAAACTGGGCCATCCGCAATTGCTGTCGAATTTTCCATTACTGTTGAACAAAGGATTACCACAAGCCGCACAGTAATAAGTTCCACCTTCTTTATGATCCCAGTATTTTCCGGTAAAAGCCCTTTCGGTTCCTTTTTCACGGGCAATATGATACACATCGCCAGGTAAGAGTTTTTTCCACTCGTCATTGCTCATATCTACTTTGGTCGTATCGGTTTTAGAATAAACCGGGTTTTCTTTTTTAACGGAGTCCATGGTATTTTTTTGTTTTACCTGTGAGTTAGCACAACTTGATACTAATAAAGAAAGAAGAATCGCTATAAAAGTTATCTGTCGCATAATTTGTAAACAAATTTCGTAATAAATAGTTTTTAGTATGTACGAAATGCGACATTTCGGGGTTTTTAAACAGATTAATTATACTGTTAATGAATATTTAAAGTACGATTGTTATATTTGCTGACTTCACAAGGATAGTAAGTATATGTTTAATTTGATATTATTTGGCCCTCCGGGTAGTGGCAAAGGAACGCAAAGCGAAAAATTAATGGCCAAATATGGCTTAAAACACCTGAGCACAGGCGATTTGCTGCGTCATGAAATCAATAACCAGACGCCACTTGGTAAGGAAGCTCAGAATTTTATGGATAAAGGCCAGCTGGTGCCCGATGAAGTAGTGATTGGCATGATCAGCTCCGCATTGGATGAAAATCCGCAGGCAAAAGGCTTTTTGTTTGATGGTTTCCCCCGAACGCCTGCACAGGCCAAAGCGCTGGATAAACTACTGAAATTAAAAAAAGCGCCTATTGTAGCAATGCTTGCGCTGGATGTTAGTGAAGAAGAACTTATTAAAAGATTATTGAAAAGAGGTGAAACCAGCGGAAGAAGTGATGATAATAACGAAAATGTCATCAGGGCCAGAATTATTGAGTATCGAACCAAGACTGCCGTGGTTGCAGATTATTACAAACAGTTTGATAAAGTGGTAATGATAAAAGGGGAAGGTACTATTGAAGAGATTTTTAACCGCCTTTGTAAACAAATAGATCTAAGAGCTTAATAGCTATAAGACATAAAGTATAAAGCATCCTTTTTTTGGGGTGCTTTTTTGTTTTAGATTGTGAAACAAAAAGAAAAAATATGGATCAGGAAAAATTGAATTTTGTTACTAAAGATTGTATTGCATTGTTTAACAGTTTACAGGAAGATACTTTAGCAAAATGGGGAAAAATGAATGCGCAGCAGATGATTGAGCATGTGGGAACAGTTTATGTTATATCTACCGGAAAAATAAAAGTACCGCTTAGTACCCCGGTTGAACATTTGCCAAAATACATGGAGTTTTTGTACAGCGAAAAACAGTTCAGAGAAAACACCAAGGCGCCGGAAGCCCTGCTTGGTGAAGAACCTGCGCCTTTACGATATGCAAGCATGGATGAAGCAAAACAAAAACTGGTAGAAGCCATTGCTTATTTTGAAAATTATTTTACAGCTAATTCTGAGGCCAGAACCATGCACCCCGTTTTTGGTGAACTGAATTATGCTGAATGGGTTTTAATGCACAATAAGCATGTAACACATCATTTGCGGCAGTTTGGTTTGTTGTAAACAGGTTTACCAGAGAGGCATTTTGCCTCTTTTGTTTTTAAACTAACTTAGCAGATTAAATGTAACGATAGCATGAAACTTGAAAACTATGTAACCGGCAACTGGATAACAGGAGATGGAAACGGGCAGGAACTTTTTAATGCAGTAACGGGAGAGGCAATTGGGTACGCAACTACCAAAGGCCTTGACTATAAAGCAATTCTTGAGTATGGAAGAACGGTTGGTAATCCTGCTTTAAGAAAGATGACTTTTCATGAGCGTGGTAATATGCTGAAGGCCCTGGCCCTTCATTTAAGAAATCATCTGGATAAATTTTACGCCATCAGTTATAAAACCGGTGCCACCAAAGCTGATAGCTGGGTGGATATTGAAGGCGGAATCGGAAACCTTTTTGCAAATGCTTCGCTGCGCCGAAAATTACCTAACACAACATTTGCTGTTGATGGCGATAGCCATAACCTGAGTGAGAACAATACTTTTATGGGTACACATATTTTAGTACCCAAGGAAGGAATTGCTGTTCATATAAATGCATTTAATTTCCCCGTATGGGGCATGCTGGAAAAAATTGCAGTGAACTTACTGGCTGGAATGCCCTGCATTGTTAAGCCGGCAACTGTAACCAGTTATCTGACAGAAGCTGTGGTAAAAGAAATTATTGCCAGTAAAATTTTACCCGAAGGTGCTTTGCAATTGGTTTGCGGCAGCGCAGGCGATATGCTCAATCATGTTACATCGCAGGATGTTGTTACGTTTACAGGCTCTGCGTCAACGGGGCTGATGCTAAAATCGAACCCGGTTATTTTAAAAGAGAATGTGCCTTTTAATATGGAAGCTGATTCGTTGAACTGTATTGTACTTGGCGAAGATGTAACAGCCGACATGCCGGAGTGGAGCATTTTTGTGAAAGAGGTTCGGAAAGAAATGACACTTAAAGCAGGACAAAGATGTACAGGCATACGTCGCATTTTTGTACCAGAAAATAAAATGGAAGATGTTTGGAAAGAGATTGGTAAATCGCTTTCGCAAACAACAATTGGTAATCCATTGAACGCAACAGTGAGGATGGGTTCGCTTGCAGGAGAAACGCAACGCAACGAAGTAAAAGAACAGATTCAAAAATTACTGGCATCATCACAAATTATTTATGGCTCCCTTGATAGCGTGGATGTGATAGATGCTGATGCAAACAAAGGCGCATTTATGAGCCCGGTTTTGCTGATGAATGATAAACCTTTTGAAGCAAAAGAAGTACATGAAGTAGAGGCCTTTGGTCCGGTTAGTACTATAATGCCTTACAAAACGGCAGACGACGCTGTTTCGTTAAGCAAATTGGGTAAAGGAAGTCTCTGTTCTACTATTGTTACTGCTGATTATAAAACTGCACAACATTATGTTATAAATGCTGCCACACATCATGGCCGCATTTTAGTATTGAATAACGAATGTGCTAAAG
>JBATAS010000407.1:0-1537 GCA_049661965.1 Ferruginibacter sp.
TTTATACCATAATTACCTGCGTGTTTGGCATATTCATACACCTGGGCACTTTTTAATAATGCCTTGGTGGGTATACAACCCCAGTTGAGGCAAATGCCGCCAAGGCTTTCACGTTCTACAATTGCACATTTTTTACCTAGCTGACTTGCTCTTATTGCCGCAGGATAACCGCCAGGGCCGCTTCCGAGTACTATTACGTCGTATGCCATTTTTATAATTATAAGTTATGAATGATAAATTATGAGATGCAAATTTAACCTGAAATGGGGGATTAGCCAAAAGCTAATTTGGTACCTGTTTTAACGTTTTCAGGTGCATGGCTTTAATTTTTCTGGTTATTTTTGGGGGATGATTAAAAAACTCCTGTTTTTATTAATACTGATTGGATTTGTAAACAGCGGCAACAGCCAAACCATTGCCAAATGGAAAATTGAAGATGTGGTTAAATCTTTTTCGGCAAAAAATGATACGGTGTATGTGGTTAATTTCTGGGCTACGTTTTGTAAGCCATGTATTGAAGAGATACCTGATTTTATCAGGATAGTGGAGCAATACAAAGACCAGAAAGTAAAACTGTTGCTGGTAAGTCTGGACTTGCCTTCTTATTATCCTGCAAAGATTACCAGCTTTGCTAAAAAGAACAAGTACAATACCAATATTGTTTGGTTGAATGAAACCAATGCCGATCATTTTTGTCCGGCCATTGATAAGCAATGGAGTGGGGCAATTCCATCTACCATTATTGTAAATAATAAAACGGAGTACCGCAAATTTGTGGAAGATCAGATGAGTGCGGAGGAATTTGAAGCATCTATAAAAGAGGCGATAGGAGGAAATGCGTTTCATAAATATGTTGCACCGATGAATGATGCGGAGATGATTGATAATGACTCATTGTACTCCGCATCTTTTGCTACCGGTCTGCCTAAAGGTGGCCTGACTTTCAAATCAAAAGACAGTTTGGTCTATGCAATAACTGAAGGCAAAGTGTCTATGGTTGCCAGGATAGAGAATTTTAAAGTTGTTATTATCAATAATGGAAATCTGTATTACACGTATTCTAATCTGGGCTCAACTTTATTAAAGAAAGGCGATGCCGTAAAGAAAGATCAGTTAATTGGTTACGCCACAGCTGAACTGGATGGCAGTATTCCTACTTTGGAATTTTTTGTGAATGACAGCGAAAAGAGTCTGGTGCTTTCGAAAGCAGATTTTGTTCCCCGTAAACATAAAAAAACTACAGATCATTATTTAGATTTACTTGACAGCCCGAAAGAGCCGCAATAGCTTAGGTGAATAAGATAGTATTTGTTACTGCAACCAAGCCAGTGTCTGATTTTACAATTTACTTTTCTTCTTTTTAAATATTATTATTTCGACAGCCCCAAGCAATTCGCTTAAATAAAATCTACCTTTGTCTTCTATCAGCCGGGTTATCGTTCTCCGTTTATCGGAGGAAGGAAAGTCCGGACAGCACAGAGCAACACACCGGTTAACAGCCGGCTATCTGTACCTCCAGCTTACCGGGGTTGCAGAT
>JBATAS010000408.1:0-9218 GCA_049661965.1 Ferruginibacter sp.
CACTGCAACTGAATATTAATATGCCCGAAAGCATGCCTGCCGACAGTTTGAAAAACTTAACAATCAGCAGCAGCAACCTGAATGATATTTTTGAAAAGGCTGAAGTAAATGTTAGTATAACCAAAGTTAAATCGCCAACTAAAATTTTCAGAAACAGATACTGGGAAATGCCCGATCAGTTTACTTTAAGTAAGAATGAATACGAGGCATTATTCCCTTATGACATCTATAAAGATGAAGACCAGAAAGCTACGTGGCCATTAGGTGAGCAAGTATTAAATAAAACTGACAGCACCGAGGAAAATTCTAAATACTCAATACTAAATACTAAATACTCAACTGGTTGGTACAAGATCATCGCCACTACAAAAGATAAATACGGAGAATTGGTAAAAGCAGAAAAGTTTATTCAGTTAACCGGCAACTCAACCACCGAAAAAATTTACGATGCTGTAAAAGTTGATGTAACTAAGGGAAATGCCGAGCCCGGCGAACAGATCAGTTACAATATAAAAACAGGTTTCGAAAAAATATGGTTGATTCACACATTGAGTAAAATGGACAACCTTGTTAATATCGATTTGTATGAAATAGGTAAATCAGCGAAATCATTTCAATCTGCGGTATCTGCGGTTGACAGGGGCGGTATGGCCATGAGCTATGCCTTTGTACAGCACAACCGTATTTACAGAGGAAATGAAAGTTTCAGCATTCCATGGAACAATAAAGATTTAAATATCAGTTACGAAACCTTCCGTGATAAATTATTACCCGGAGCCGAAGAAAAATGGAAAGTAAAAATTACCGGTAACAAAGGAGAAAAAATTGCCGCCGAAATGCTGGCTGGTATGTACGATGCCAGTCTTGACCAGTTTAAACCACATAACTGGTACAGGCCGAATATCTGGCCAGGTTTGTATAATACAGTTAGCTGGAGTGCAAATGGATTTGCTGATGTAAGCTCTGAGGAATTTAATAAAAGAGAATACGATTATCTGGGCCAAATTACAAAATCCTATGACAGACTTTTGAATTCTTATAGCCAAGGTTATTATGGGCTTGACTATTTCCGTTCTGCGCCAATTCGAGTAAGGGGAGAGTCATCTCTACCACCCCCTCCTCCCAGCCCCGGTATGGTTTCTGAAGAAAAAATTCAAGAAGTAAAGGAAGATCAGGTAATAGCTACGAAAATGTCATATACCCAGTCATCAGAACTTTTTGTTCTTGGTGAAAAAATAAAAAAATTACCATTAAACGAAAACAACCCCGTTCAAGTTCGCAAAAACTTCAACGAAACTGCTTTCTTCTTTCCTGATTTGAAAACAGATGCCGATGGCAATGTTGAATTTTCTTTTACCATGCCCGAAGCATTAACACAATGGAAGCTGATGACACTGGCGCATACCAAAGATGCTGCAACTGGCTATTCAGAAAAAACTGTTGTAACACAAAAACCATTAATGGTACAACCCAATGCTCCAAGGTTTATGAGAGAGGGAGACAATATGGAGTTCAGTACAAAAATTGTAAATCTTAGTGAGAAAGAAGTTACCGGCACTGTAACACTTGAGTTGCTGGATGCCGCTACCAACAACCCTGTTGACGGCTGGTTTAAAAATGTTTTTCCCAACCAGTATTTTACCGTTGCTGCCGGGCAAAGCGAAGCGGTAAAATTCCCGATGGAGATTCCTTTCAATTTTAATTCGGCGATGAGTTACCGGATTGTTGCCAAAGCAGGAGATTACAGCGATGGCGAAGAAATGGCCATTCCCATTTTAACCAACCGGATGCTGGTAACAGAAAGTATGCCTATCAATCTGCGTAACACAACAACAAAAAATTTCAAGTTTGATAAATTACTCAACAGCGGCAGCAGTACAAGCATAACAAATCATGCGGTGAGTGTTGAGTACACCAGTAACCCTGTATGGTATGCGGTGCAGGCGCTGCCCTATCTGATGGAATATCCGTACGAATGTGCTGAGCAAACTTTCAACAGGTATTATGCAAATACGCTGGCTGCTTATATAACCAAAGCTTCTCCAAAAATTAAAGCCGTTTTTGAGCAATGGAAAAATGTTGATACGGCTGCATTACTCAGCAATCTTCAAAAAAATGAAGAATTAAAATCGGCACTGTTGCAGGAAACGCCCTGGGTACTGGATGCACAGAATGAAAATCAGCAAAAGAAAAACATTGCATTGCTGTTTGATATGGTTCGCATGAGCAGGGAGCAGCAGACTGCTTTTAATAAGTTAAAAGAAATGCAGAGCAGTAACGGCGGTTTTGTTTGGTTTACAGGCGGAGCCGATGACCGTTACATGACCCAGTACATCACAACAGGTATCGGGCACCTGAGAAAGTTAAATGCATTGACAGGAGATAATTATGAAACTATAAAAACAATCATTGATAATACCGTTCCTTATCTTGATAAAAAAATAAAAGAGGATTACGATAATCTTATTAAGTATAAAACAAAATTAGACCAGAACAATCTCAGCAGTATTCAAATTCAGTATTTGTACATGCGGAGTTTTTTCAGCGAATACAAAGTTGCGGCTGCTTCGCAAACGGCTTATAATTATTACCAGGGCCAGGCAAAAAAATACTGGTTAAATAACAGCAAGTATATGCAGGCTATGATTGCTTTGGCCTTGCACCGCAGTAATGATGCAGTAACGCCAAAAGCCATTATCAGATCTTTAAAAGAAAATTCCATCAACAAAGAAGAAATGGGCATGTACTGGAAAGAATGGACCACCGGCGGCTACTATTGGCAGCAGGCACCAATTGAAAGCCAGGCGATGATGATTGAAGCATTTATGGATATTGATAAGAACAACACAACTGTTGATGACCTTAAAACATGGTTGCTTAAGCAAAAGCAAACCCAAAACTGGAAAACAACCAAAGCCACTGCAGAAGCATGTTATGCATTGCTGCTCGGCGGCAGCAACTGGCTGGCAGAAGAAAAAGAAGTAATCATTAATCTTGGTGGTACAATTATAAAAAGCACCGATGATAAGGCAGAAGCAGGCACCGGCTATTTCAAAAAAAGAATAGAGGCAGAAAAAGTAAAACCTGAGATGGGGAATATCAGCGTCAGCCTGAACTCCTCAACCCCAAAAACCCTCAACTCCTCAACGAGCTGGGGCTCTGTGTACTGGCAATACTTTGAAGACCTCGATAAAATTACACCTGCAGCAACACCGCTGAAACTGGTGAAAAAATTATTTATCGAAAAGAATTCAGATAAAGGACCGGAACTTGTTGCTTTGGAAGATGGAGCACAGTTAAAAGTTGGTGATAAAATAAAAGTGCGTATCGAATTAAAAGTTGACCGTGATATGGAATATGTACACATGAAAGATATGAGGGCAGCCTGCATGGAACCTACGAATGTAATCAGCCAATATAAATACCAGGGTGGGCTTGGTTATTACGAAAGCACCAAAGATGCCAGCACCAACTTTTTCTTTGGCTGGCTGGCCCGTGGCAGTTACGTTTTTGAATACCCCATGTTTGTAACACATGCCGGTGATTTCAGCAATGGCATTACCAGCATACAATGTATGTATGCACCGGAGTTTACAAGCCATAGCGAAGGGATAAGGGTAAAAGTTGAACAATAAAACTATTACCCAAAAAAACAACATGGGCAAAGTTTTAAACTTTGCCCATGTTTATTCAGCAACCTTTCAGGCAGCCTGAAATCATCAATTATTTATACGCAATAAATTTTTGCTCGGCCCTTACAATCTTTTCAAAAAAAGTTTTGAATGCCGTGTAATCCGACGGAGCAATATTCTGCCGGCTACTGGTAAACTTACGGGTAACCACTAATTGATCGGGCGCCTTAAGCGTGTATTGAATAGTAAATTTAATGTCTTTAAAACTCAATGTTTCGGAAGCAGGTAACTCAATAAATTTTTTACCGGCAGGTGCAGATATATTCACTATGGTTTCATAAGCATCTGCATCTTCATAACTCCAGTATTCTACCGGGGAAATTCTTGTATCTGAAGAAAATTTATCCAGCGAAGCAACAATATCCGGGTAGGTGATCCTGAAAGTCTGCAATGAACCAATTTCTGAAATCTCATTCTTAACAGTATAGTTATAGTTGTACGTCACCGAATCATCCAGCTTATCCAGTCCGCCGAAACTAATCTGGTCAATCTTTACATTATTCTTATAGCTGCTGGCAATAGACTCTTCCATCCCCTGTTTCTGTTTATCATTATCCAGGTTCAGGTAACCGCTTCTTACTCCCGATGAAAGGCTGCCATACTTGATTGTCTTTACAGCTATAGCCAAATCTGTTTCGCCGGGCTTTATATCCATAATTCGTTTTACCGCATCTTTTGTACGGTTAACCGGGCTTAACAATTTCAATTCGTCGTTGCCTGATACATTTTTAGAAGGTATCTCCAGAATAACCGAACCAATTAAATTATTAGGCAGGCTGGCAAAAGGCAGGTAATTATCTGTAAGCTCAATATAATATTCTTTGTTATCGAGCGTGGTTTTTACAATACAGTGATCAAATTCAACACCGGGCAGCACAATATCTTTTTGTCCGTTATTGCGGGTATTAACTAAAACCATCTGCGCTTTTATACCGGCCATTTGCGCCAGTGTTACAAACAAACTGGAAAGATCTTTACAATCGCCAAGCCTTGTGGTAAGTGTAGCCGTTGCCCTTTGCGGCACATAAGCACTTTGCCTGAAAGAAACAGAACTATACCTGATATTAGATTCCATGTAATCATAAATGATCCGGGCTTTCTGAAACTCGTTCATGGGTTTCATCCCTTCGGGAAATAATTGTTTATATAAAGCCACGATCTCAAAATCATTTTCTGCGCTGTTATTACTTACATCCCGGTACCAGTGTGTAATATCTTTCCATTCCGGTATTGTGGAAACATGCAATACTTCGCCAATATCAGCCACTACCGGCATCAACGGCTCATACTTAAGCGGTTCGGTTTTGCGTAATTCCCAACTGTACATTTTAAAATCTTCCACATCCTTAATCACAGGCTTTACTGTTGATTGCTGAAATACATAATTAATTTTCAGCCCGGCAGGCGCCATTAAATTATAGCGGGTAGCAGATGAATACACCTGTCCGCCAAAAAAATACTTATCCCAATACTCTTTGGCAAAACGGCCATACACATAACTTTGCAGGCGGTATTTAAAAACCACCACGTCTCCAACTTCCAGGTTGGTAAATACAATCTGGTTCTCATTTCTTTCTCCTTCAATTTTCGACTGGTTCTTTTTTATCAGTTCTGTTTTTTCAATCAACAGGTTTTGTGTATTACTAAACCATATCGATGATTCTTTAAACTGGTCTATTCCTTTTTCATTGGTGATCTTTATGAGCTGGGTATAGTATTCTTCAGTAGCACCATCAGGATAAATAATCACGTTCTTCTCATCCAGTATATAATAATAACCAAAGTCCGTATTTTTTGCTTCGTCGGGGTTATCAGTTTTAATGGTCTGGGCAATATCAACATCCGGAAACAGTTTATACAGTTCGGATTTCCCCTGCAGTTTTCTTACTTTATTAAGAATGGTATATTGATTGGGATTGTACTTGAGTGATTGGTTATAGGCTTCCAGGGCCTGTGCTGTTTCATTCTGCTCACTCATAATATCTCCCAATCTTTCCCAGTATGTTTCATTATACGGCGCCAGGGCCAGCGATTTTTTTATGTATTCCCCGGCCTTGTCATATTTTTTTATACCATAATAATATTTTGCCAAAGTGTTAAATTCCTCGGGAGAATAAGGAAAAACATCAGCCAGCATTTTCTTTATATCCAAAGCTTTATCCTTATTACCACGCTCATTCATCAGGTTGGCATAATTTTCAAACAGGTTATAGTTATAATTATTTTTCATGTAGCTTTCGTACACTTTAATAGCTTCCTTGTTATTCTTGTATACTTCTTTCTGAATGGCATACATCATCGGAATCAGTTTGGCATTCTCGGGATATTTGCGGTACATCTCTGTTGCTATCTTTACCATTTCCTCATATTTCTTATCCTGTACCAGCGACAGTATCTTATACCCGTAGGTAGTTTCATCTTCGCCATACATGTCAATCCTTTTGTTCAGTTCTGCAGCCCCGTCTTCATATTTCTGGTTGTCAAATAATTCCCGGAGGTTCAGATCCATAACAATAAGGCTTTCAGGGTCGGCCTGTTTTATCTTTGCAACTTCTTCCAGTAACAGGGTTCGGTTATTTTCTTTTAACAGCACTTCAACCATTTTCATTTTAAGCAAACAGTTTTTTGGTGCTTTATTTATGGCAACTGTTAACAGATCCCTGGCTTCAATTACTTTTTTATTACGCATATAAACATCGGCCAGTAATAAATAATTAACCAGGTTATCCGGTTGGCTGGATATTTTTTCTTTAAAGAAAGTTTCCGCAAAGGGTGCTATTGCTGTAAATTTTTCATTTGGATTATTTGCTTTTGGATACGCTGTATACAAAGGCGAGCCCGTGATGCCGGGTATCTGCCTGTATCTTTCATCAGTAAATCTTACTGTAAAATTCGGGTAAGAGGTATTGGTAAATCCCAATTGTATAAGCACCCGGTTGGCTCCTTTTTTCAGGTTATACTTTACGGTATAGGTATCCATTTCTGTTACCCGTTCTTTCGATTCGCTGATTACAAGCTGATCATTGATCCACACTTTAACCGCACCCGTAGCACCAACGTTACAATACACGGTCTGGTCTGTTGGCGAGTTCACAAAGTTTTGTGCATATACCACAGCCGTTAAATTATTAAACTGGTAACATACCGGTATCCAGCCATCCTTTATTTCATCAGGAGGTGTTATCCACTTTACATCAGCATTTGTAAGCGATTTAAATACAGCCTCCGGTCCGGGGTTTTCCAGCGGGCCATAATCTTTAAAAAAGCCGCTTTCACTCAGGTTTTCAAAAGGGCCTGTATATTGCCAGTTTCTGATACTGCCAACCGCATCAAAATAGCGCTGGGTTTTATCAAACGCATTCGAAAAAAGATTGTGCATGCCTTTTTGATAATTAGTTGATGCTACCAGTGTGCCGGGCGCCTTTTCATCGGCCAGTAGTTTATCAACCATTTTTAATTGGTGCGTAAAACTTTTCTTCCCCGTTAAACCCATTACTGCCTGGTTAAACCATAAGGCATATATATAAGGATACGGATTTTCTACCACCGGGTAAAAAGCAGTATTAAAATCAGTTATGGTACTTTCTTTACCATTGTAACTTTTCAGGTATATTTTACTGATATAAGCATCCTGAAAAGAGGAAGACGTATTCTCCGCCTCAAGCAAAAGTTTTTCGGCTTCGGAGCGGTTATTTTCGTTGAGTGCCTGCCAGGCTTTTTCGTAAGGCTGCTGGGCATAAGCCGTACTGGTAATCACTAACAGGAGTGCAATAATGTACTTTTTCATAAAAGGGTTTAAATTATTAAGGTTTCAGAAAACTAAAGTAGATTTTTTTGGCTAAATAATCAGCTAAACCACACCTGAAAATTTTAAATACTCCCCAAGCCATTATCTTTGCAGCTAACATTTGCGAAATACCTGCCTGGCCGGTCTTTCTCCTGTTATATATTAAATAAAGGAAATTTTTAAAAATGTACAGATCTAATACCTGCGGCGAATTAAGACTTGCTGACAAGAATAAAGAAGTTACCCTTTCGGGCTGGGTACAAACCGTGCGTAAATTCGGCAGCATAACCTTCGTTGACCTGCGTGACCGCTACGGCATTACCCAGTTATTGTTTTCGGAGAGCCTGAATGCAGAGCTTGATGCCAATCCGCTGGGCCGTGAGTTTGTGTTGCAGGTAAAAGGAGCCGTGAACGAACGCAGCAGCAAAAATGCAAATATACCTACCGGCGAAATTGAGATTGCTGTTACTGAATTTAAGATTCTTAACAAATCAATTGTTCCGCCATTCACCATACAGGATGATACTGACGGTGGTGATGATATACGGATGAAATACCGTTTTCTCGATCTGCGCCGCAATGCAGTTAAGAAAAATCTTGAGCTGCGTTACCAGGTAAACCGCAGTGCCCGGAATTATTTGCATGAAAATAATTTCATGGATATTGAAACTCCTTTTTTAATTAAGAGTACGCCGGAAGGTGCCAGGGATTTTGTAGTGCCCAGCAGAATGAACCCGGGGCAATTTTATGCACTACCTCAATCGCCACAAACATTTAAGCAGTTGCTGATGGTTAGTGGTTACGATCGTTACTACCAGGTTGTAAAATGTTTTAGAGATGAAGATTTACGTGCCGACAGGCAACCTGAGTTTACACAGATAGACTGCGAAATGGCTTTTGTAGAGCAGGAAGATATTATTACCATGTTTGAAGCTTTGGTGAAACGTATTTTTAAAGATGTAAAAGGAATTAACTACACTGATGTTGTTGAACGCATGACCTGGGAAGATGCCATGTGGCAGTATGGAAATGATAAACCAGATATACGTTTTGATATTTCCATCTGCAATTTAAAAAAGCCGGCTACCGTTTTTACTGATAAAAAAGATAAAGCAGCATTAATAACCGGTGTTGATTTTAAAGTTTTTGATGAAGCCGAAACCATTGTTGCTATTGCCGTTCCGGGATGCAGCGAATACAGCCGCAAGCAAACAGATGAATTGACGGAATGGGTAAAACGTCCGCAGATTGGAATGAAAGGTTTAGTATTCATTAAAGTAAATGCTGACGGCACTTATAAAAGCAGCGTAGATAAATTTTATACAGAAGATAAATTAAAAGCGATTGCTGATGCAGCCAATGCAAAAGCCGGCGACCTTATTTTAATTCTGGCCGGAGCCGAAGAAAGAACCCGTAAAGCCATCAGCGACCTGAGAATGTATATGGCTGAACGCCTGAGCTTACGCAGAGATGATGAATTTAAATTACTTTGGGTAATTGATTTTCCATTATTTGAATATGATGAAGAAGGAAACCGCTGGGTTGCCCGCCATCATCCGTTTACTGCACCCAAGCCCGATCATATTGATATCATGATCAACAATAATCCTGCAATTGAAGACGCAGCAAAATATTTAGAACATCCTTATGCCAACATTAAAGCCAATGCTTACGATATGGTTTTAAACGGTAACGAAGTTGGTGGTGGTTCCATCCGTATCTTTCAAAGAGAATTGCAG
>JBATAS010000409.1:0-1808 GCA_049661965.1 Ferruginibacter sp.
TTTCATTCAGCATACTTAACAGTTTTGAAGATTATTTAAAACGTGCCGGTATTAATAATTACCCGGTGCATATAAAACTTGATACTGGTATGCGGCGCCTGGGCTTCGAAGAAAAAGACATAACAGAATTATGCGACAGGTTGCAGGCATCTGCAACGTTTAAAATACAATCTGTTTTTTCTCACCTGGCTGCCAGCGATTCAGTTTTGCATGATGATTTTACCAATGAACAGGCTGCTTCTTTTTTGCGTAGCTGCAAAAAAATTGAAAGTATAACAGGATATAGTTTTATCCGTCATATTGCCAATACATCTGCCATACACCGGCACAAAAAACTACAGCTTGATATGATACGTCTGGGCATTGGTTTATATGGTATAGATGCACATCCCACTATTCAGAAACAGTTAAAAAATGTAACAACGTTAAAAACCACTATTTCGCAAATAAAAAGAATAAAAGAGGGCGAAAGTATAGGCTACAGCCGTAAAGGTGTTGCAGCTAAGGATTCGGTAATTGCTACAGTACGTATTGGCTATGCCGATGGTTACCCACGCTTACTTAGTAATGGTATTGGTAAAATGTGGATCAATGGAAAAGAAGTACCCGTTATCGGCAATGTTTGTATGGATATGACCATGCTGAATATTACGGGCATTGATATACACGAAGGCGACGAAGTAATAGTTTTTGGCGAAGAACTGCCTGTAAATGAACTGGCCATGCTTGCTCATAGCATTCCCTACGAAATATTAACAGGTATTTCGCAAAGGGTTAAACGGGTTTATTTTGAGGAATAAATAGGTGATTTGCGTACAAATAAGAAATCTATAAATTATACCAACGCAAAAATATAATGAGCCTATTTATCGTTTAATTGTAAACTTCTAACCGTAAGTATAACTCAAAACCCAATCTCTTATCTTTGCCACTCATTATGAAAGCAAAACACGTAACATTTATCATCTTATTAATTGTAATTATTGACCAGGCTTTAAAACTTTGGATAAAAACACATTACCATTTAAACGAATCGCATAAGATCATCGGCAGTGGCTTTCAGTTATATTTCGTTGAAAACCCCGGCATGGCTTATGGTTGGAAATTTGGCGGCGAATGGGGAAAGATGGCACTTACCATTTTCAGGATGGGAGCAGTAGTATTTGGCACCTGGTATATTGGTAAAATAATCAGGGAAAAACAGCACAGCGGCTTTATTTTTTGTGCTGCTCTTGTATATGCCGGTGCATTGGGTAATTTAATAGATTCTTCTTTTTATGGGCTGATATTTGATAAAGGAATGACGGTTGACCCAATGATAAAAGAGTATGTAGGTTACAACGGACTGGCTGCATTTTCTTCAAAAGGATATGCTTCTTTTTTACATGGTAATGTAGTTGATATGTTATACTTCCCGGTGTTAAAAGGGCAGTTCCCATCCTGGTTTCCTTTTTGGGGAGGAGATGATTTTGAATTTTTCCGTCCCATCTTCAATATTGCCGATGCTTCAATAACTACAGGCGTAATTAGTATCCTGGTTTTTCAAAAACGCTTTTTCAAGCAGCGAAACAGTGAAGAAACGCATCCGGTTGGAGAAACCAATGCACTTGTTAACGATGAATCGCAGGTTTCATAAAAATCATAACTTTAGTTTTTTGAGACAAGAGCCGGTATATATCGGGGTTAAGAACTAAAAAGTTCTCTTAAAATACAGCTGATGGACAATTTTATACCAGGCTGACGTTATTTTTAAAAGAAGCCTGTAATGCAGCAATTGTGTTAAATTTGGCATCTTAGTTGATTTGAAA
>JBATAS010000410.1:0-8745 GCA_049661965.1 Ferruginibacter sp.
CAGGCCGAAAATATCGTCATCATTACCACCGATGGTTTACGTTGGCAGGAAGTTTTTGGCGGTATGGATAGTGCCATTGCTAATAACAGCAAATTTAACCAGGGCGACAGTGCCGCCATTTATAAAAAATACTGGGCCAATAATCCAACAGAGAGAAGAAAAAGACTTATGCCTTTTTTATGGAGTATTATTGAAAAGAACGGGCAGATATACGGCAACAGAAACTTCAGCAATAAAATAAATAATGCTAATCCATATTGGTTCTCCTACCCCGGTTACAGCGAAATTTTTACCGGCTATGCTGATACATTGATCAATAGCAATTCCTATCCTCCCAATCCAAATATTACTTTGCTGGAATTTTTGAATCAACAATCAAAATACAAAAACAAAGTTGCGGCATTTGGTGCCTGGGATGCATTTGACAGAATTTTAAACGAGGAACGAGGAAAATTTCCAGTGTATTCTGCATTTGATAAAACCGGAGAAGCTAACCCAACTATAACTGAACAGACTATTAATAAATTGATGCAGGATTCGTACCGTCCCTTTGGTGATGAAGAAGTGCTTGATGTATTTACGCATTATGGTGCTATGAATTACCTGCAAACTAAAAAACCAAAAGTTCTTTACATTTCGTACGGCGAAACCGATGAGTGGGCTCATCATGGTTACTACCGTGATTATTTACATGCAGCTACAATGGTAGATAAATGGATACAGGATATCTGGAATTTTATTCAAACCGATCCTTTTTACAAAAACAAAACAGCCTTGTTCATTACTACCGATCACGGGCGTGGCGATGCAATAAAAAAAGAATGGACAAGCCATGGCAGTAGCGTTGCCGACTGCAACCAGATATGGATGGCGGCTATGGGGCCGGGTATTGAGCCTAAAGGAGAAATGAAAAATGAGCAGCAATTATATCAAAAACAATTTGCACAAACCATGGCTGCTCTTTTAGGGTTCACTTATGTTGCAGAGCACCCGGTTGCTGAGAAAATTGAACTTAACCAGGATTAATTTCCATAAAACGTTGTAATAATGTAACCTGGTTGCCAGCCCTTACAAAATTATGGTCAGGATATTTTGCGCCGTAATAAACATCGTCATTAATATGATCGGTTAAAAAACGGATGGCCTGCATATAGATCATGAACTTTCCTGCATAATGAAAATATTTTTTTTCTTCTTCACTCAGCTCCTCTCCCATTTCTGCCGAATATCCATTTAGGATAGCATCATAAAAATCTTTTCTCACCTCAATTTTAGAAAAATCTTTTTCCTCTTCACCAACCGGGCACAAATAAGTACGCATCATATCTCCCACATCGCTGATAAAATAGCCGGGCATTACCGTGTCTAAATCAATTACACAAAGGCCTTTATCATCCTTATCAAATAAAACGTTGCTTATTTTAGTATCATGATGAGTACATCTCTTCTTTATCTGTTGTTTGCAAATTTCAAATTCATCAACAATATTCTTATGCTGTTTTATAAAGGAGATCAATGTTGCTGATTGAATTATCCTTTCTTTATTTCCCTGTTGCAATGCATTTTCAAATTGTCGGTAACGAAGCATAAGATTGTGAAAATCCGGTAGTGTGATTCTTAACCTGGCAACATCAAGCCCGGCTAACAGTTTACTGAATTTTCCAAACTGCCGGGCTGCTTCATAAGCCTGTTCTGGTTTTTGCAGTACGTCTATAGTATGTGAGCCTTCTATAAACCTGAACAATCTGAAATAACCTTCATCAGTTTTAACCAGGTCATTACTGTTCAGCGTTTTTTCTGTTGATGTAAATAAATAATCGGGATGATATTGTTTAAGATGATCCGCCAGTAAGCGAATATTAAATGCAATATCCTCTGGATTTTTAAAAATCTGCTGGTTGATCTTTTGCAGCACAAATTTTTTATTACCTGCATCTACCAGCCATGTACTGTTTATCAAGCCGTTTCCCAGTTCCCGGATAGAACAATTGCTTTCTGATAATCCGTATTGTTGTAAAACATTTTGCATAAAAAGCTAAATTCGTGTTGGTAGCCCGATAAGTTATTACTACTATTAAAACATGAATTTAAAACAAGAAATTTTAAAAGAGCATTCAAAAGCTCAATGTACAAAGATTGTAAACTGGATTGGCAGCAGCCAGCAACGGTTTGATGAACTGTTTGCACTCTTTTTAAACGAAGAATACCGTGTTACACAAAGAGCAGGATGGCCCATGAGTTATTGCGTGATTGCTAACCCATTATTTATAAAAAAACATTGGAAAAAACTGATTAATAACCTGAAGAAGCCCGATCTGCATGACGCCGTAAAACGTAACAGCGTAAGATTTTTGCAGAAGATGGAGATACCGGAAAAATACCGGGGCGACCTGATGGACATTTGTTTTAAATACCTGGAGTCACCTAAAGAAGCGTTGGCGATTAAAGTTTTTTCCATGTCGGTATTAGGTAATCTTGCCAAACAATACCCGGAAATAAAGCCCGAATTGAAATTGTTGATTGAAGAGCAACTCCCAAACCAGTCGGCTGGTTTTAAAGCCCGTGCAAAGAAAATACTGAAGCAACTTGACAAATTGTAACTGTCACTTTACTTTGATATTACAAGTGGCCTTTAGCGCTGTTTGTAGAATTAATTCTATTGAAATCGGGGATACTTTTATAGAACTTTACTTGCTCAAGCATAACTAATGCTATTTTCAAAACAGATCTGCGTTACAAGATTCTTGCTATGGATTTTAATCACTTTGATTCCATCGGGTCTTTTTGCACAAAACAAATCGAACAAAGGCAGGGAGTTTTGGCTGGGTTATGGTCACAATGTTCTTTTTACACAAGGCAGTCCTGTAAATAGTCAGGAATTGGTTTTATATCTAAGTGCTCAGCAGGCTGCAACTGTTACCGTAACTATTAATTCCACAGGGTTTTCTCAAACAGTAAATATTCCGGCTAACTCTGTAGATTTTTCTGTTATCATTCCTAAATCGGGAGTTAATGATGCTCGTATTATGGCAGAAGGTTTATCCACAAAAGGAATTCATATTTTAAGTGATGTTCCCATTGTTGTGTATGCACATCAGTATGGTTTGTTTTCGTCGGGAGCTACAATGTTAATGCCCGTGGAAACTTATGGATTTACTTATTATTCGATTAACTATATACAGGAATCAAATTATCCCGATTCGCATTCCTGGTTTTATGTTGTGGCATCAGAAGACAATACCCGGCTGCAGATTACGCCATCGGATAGTACCGAAGGTGGCTGGGAACCCAACCTTACCTACACCGTTAATTTAAACAAAGGTGAGATCTACAACGTGTTTGGAAAAAAAGACGGCAACTATACCGGCAAAGATATGACGGGCAGTAAGGTAGTTTCTATCCCTGGTGGCGATGGCAACTGTCATCCTGTGGCATTATTTTCGGGCAGCAGCAGAATTATATTTTGTTCAACGGGTGGAGGTGAGATTATGCAGCAACAGGTTTTTCCGGCGCAGGCATGGGGTACGCAGTATCTTACGCATCACACACTCAACAACACAAATACCAATATCAATGCTACATTTAATAACTTCTACCGCATTTGTGTGCAGGACCCAACAACCATTGTAAAAAGAAACGGCGTTGTAATGACGGGCCTCATCAATAATCTTTTTTATGAATTGATGGATTCTACCGGTGGCGATTATTATACTGCTGACAAGCCGATCATGGTAGCTCAATTCACACCCAATAAAAACCAATGCTGGGGTGCCAACCCAAATCCCTATGGCGACCCGGAGATGTTTTACCTGAGTCCGGTTGAGCAGGGACAGAAAAATGTATTGTTCTATACCAGTTCCAATTTTGGTATAGATTATATTTATTGCAACATCACTGTTCCCACATCAGGCATAACTTCATTACGGGTTGATGGCCTTCCGTTACCGGCTACACAAATAAAGCCTCATCCCAACAACCCGGCTTACTCCGTTGCATTTGCAAATTTGACGAACATTAGTATGCAGCACAGCATCATTAGCGATTCGGCATTTACAGGAATTGTTTACGGACTCGGTTTTCTTGAAAGTTATGGTTATAATATTGGCACAAACATTAACAACCTGAATGCTATCGGCAGTATTAAAAATACTAACAGCACATCAAGTACAACTGATTCATTCACCTGTAAAATCACTCCTTTCAGGGTTACTATAAAAACTGCATACCCACTTACTAATATTCACTGGAAACTTAGCCAGGTTGTAAACATGACACCCAATACAGATTCTATCATCGCCAGCCCGGTGCCGGTTGCAACAGAGATCATTAATTTCCGCACGTATTATACTTATACCTTACAACAGGATTTTACAATTACAACACCAGGAACCTATTACCTTCCGGTAACTTATACTTCGCCAAACATTGATAACTGCAGCAACGAAGAAACATCCAATATAGAAATAATTGTTTTGCAAGGCCCTGTTGCAGATTTTACTTATGCTGCTGCTACCTGTTTAGGAGATACCATTTTCTTCACAGGTGCTGCTGTACCTGCACCATACAACATCATTAATTATTTATGGAATTTTGATGATGCAACAACACAGTCAACTCAAAATGCCAGCAAACTTTTTGCAACAGCAGGTATTCAAAATGTACGCTATCGTGTTTATGCCGATAATGGATGTGTTGGCGACACCATAAAAGCGATTGTCATCAACCCCAATCCTACAGCGGTTTTTGGGGTAATGCCAACAAGCTGTGCAGGCGATTCGGTTTTAATTTCCGATACATCAACCATAGCTACAGGCACTATAACAAACTGGCGTTACGATTTTGGAGATGGCAATACATTGGTGAGATCAACCAACAGTAATTTTTATCATGGTTATGCTTTGCCCGGCACTTATACTATCAGCCTGGTAACTGTTTCAAACAATGGCTGCCTGAGTGATACTGCTTTAAAACCAGTAAATGTTTTTGCAAAACCTGTTTCGCTGTTTGGAGCAAATGCAAATATTTGCGTTGGCGATTCCGTTCTTGTTACTGATACATCATCCATTAGCATTGGCAGTATTAACAGCTGGCGTTACGATTTTGGTGATGGGAATACTTTAGTAAGAACCAACAGTTCTCCGTTCTATCATACGTACGGCAATGCAGGCACATTCAGCATTTCATTGGTTACTGTTTCTGATATAGGCTGTGTAAGCGATACGTTCAGAAAAACAGTAGTTGTCAGTCCAAAGCCAACCGCTGATTTCTCCATCAATGCCGTAAACTGTTTAAGAGATACTGTTTTCTTCAACCATATTGTTCCACCCGGCTCTTTTAATATTGTCGGTTATTTATGGGATTTTGATGATGCAACAACGCAAATAACCATTGATGCAAAAAAGAAATTTTTAACTCCCGGCGTACAAAATATCCGCTACCGGATTACCAGCGATATGGGTTGCATAGGAGATACAACCAAGTCAATAATTATTTCTCCAGATCCTGTTGCCCTAATTGGTGTTGTTGCTTTGGGATGCAGCAACGATCCCGTACAAATTTCCGACACCTCTTCTGTGAGTAGCGGAACCATTGCAAGCTGGCAATATGATTTTGGAGATGGTAACACATTGACGAGAAATGTAAATACGCCTTTTACACATACCTATATTTCAGCTGGTACTTACCAACTCACGTTGACCACTTTCTCAGCACTTGGTTGTAATAGTGATACGGCTAAAAAAACAATTGTTATCAGCGATAAGCCAGTTGCAGGTTTCAGCTTTACAGGAACTCCATGTGTTGGTAATACATTTACATTCACATCCAGTTATACCAACACAACAGGCACCAGTTGGTATTGGGATTTTGGCGACGGACAAACCTTAACCACAGCAGGCAACACGGTTACTCATGTGTACACAAATGCTCAAACAAATATTGTTGTAAAACATGTGGTCAGTATTACGGGTTCTATCTGCCTTGCCGATACAAGTTTTAATACCATTCCTGTTATTCATCAAAACCCGGTTGCTGCATTCGGTATTTTAAAAGATACGGCCTGCGAAAATATTCCGCTGCAGTTTTTATCTGCAACTGCTGGTATCAATACCTGGAACTGGAATTTTGGTAATGGTACAGGAACTAATGCTCCACCATTTAACAGAACATACAGCACAGCCGGAACTTATAATGTATCATTATCTGTTACCGACAACAACAACTGCAGTTCATTACAAGTTACAGATGTATTGGTTGTTAACCCACAACCTGTTGTTGATGCCGGCACTGATAAACTAATAAATTTTGGCGCTACTGTTTTATTGAATGCATCAGTAACTCCGGCATCTTCCTATAGTTATCTATGGACACCTTCAGTAGGTTTAAGTGCAAATAATATTTTGCAACCAGTTGCTTCTCCGCAAACAAATACAACTTATATCCTGAAGGTTGAAGATGTGAATTCGCATTGCATGGCTGTTGATGATGTTTTTGTAAAAATTGTTCCAGACGTTCATATCCCCAATGCTTTTACGCCCAATGGCGATGGGAAAAATGACCAATGGAATATCCCTGCGCTGGCACAATATTCTAATGCAGTTGTAATCATCTTTAACCGTTATGGACAGAAGATTGTTGAAGCCAGGAATTACAGTAATAACCCTTGGGACGGAAGCTTTAAGGGCAAACCACAACCCAACGGCTCTTATGTTTATCACATCAATTTAAACGACAACAGGAACCAGGTTTTCCAGGGAACGGTGACAGTGATAAGATAATTCAAACTAACCTCGTTGAAACGTAGATTCTGCAAGTATTTTTTTATCGAATTATGCGATAAAAGCCAGTGTGTATAAAAGCTCCTTATCAACAGAAAAATAATTAAGTTTGAGTATAAAATAGTTTTTAAACCAAATCATTTATGTTTTCCATTGCCGATTTTATTCAGAAATACGAAACTTACAGCGATGAGGAATTGTTTGAGATCCATAACAACCAGGAAGGCTACAGTGCAGAATCGCTGGAGGCAATGAATGCTGTAATGAAAAAAAGAGGAGGTCTGGATAAATTATTTCAGGGTATAAAAGAAAAGCAGATCATTGAAGCAGAGGTCGGAAGAATTGAAAAAGAAACTGAAAGTATGGGCAGTCAGCATATTGATGCTTCGTTTATTAAAACTATTACTACTTCAAACATACTGTCGGCTGAAAAAGTGAATGAAATAATAGATAATAAACATGCGGAGATAGAACTGGAAATGGATGATAAGAAAATAAAGCCCCGTACTATTGTTATGGGTATTGTGGGCGGTTCTGTAGCCAGTGTTACCGGCGGCATTTTATGGGGATTGCAAATGATTTATTCTAACGCCATTTTTACCATGCTGTTTATAGGGTTGATAATACTTTGCTATGGAATTATTAAAATTGCCACCAGGCAGTCTTATAAAAATATTATTGTTATTATCGCTACAGTAATATCAGTAGTGCTTGCATTGCTCATTGGCGAATTACTTTACCAGGTTATCGGTTACCAGGAATAAGTACTGCATCATTTGAAATCTTAGATAATAATTTTACTGTCAGCCTGAACTTGTCGAAGACGGGTTAGTTTAATAAAGTCCCGGTTTGATTACTATTGTGACTGACAACTTTTAAAAATAAGCGCTATTCAGGGACAGGTTATCTTTTTTATAATTTTCTTTTTTGCATAACAGAAATTACTGATCCCTCAGCCACAAAAACTGAATCTGGTTTGCTATATTGTAAAGCAGCAAACTCCTTCCCGTACAAACCACCAAAATCACAATCAATAAAATATTTTTTTACCGGAAAGATATTCCATGCAGGATGCTGCACATTATATTCATAAGTTGTTTCATCATTAAATTTTGAATAACCCCAATAATGCTCAGCAATAAACTCTTCTTCACTGCCGGATAACATAGCTACAGCAATGGTTCCGGTTGTAGCTTCAATTGTATTCCAATGCTGTTTGTGTTTCCATTGATAACTTATCGACAGTTCATCAGCCGTTTCAACAACAGCATGTTTCATTTTTTTGGTCACATATTTTTCGTGGTAAACCGTATTGGCAATAAAACTGATTGCTGGTTTTGGAACAATCTCCTTTATAAAAACTGTACCTCTTTTCCATTCACCATTATCATTATAACGTACATAAAACCGCAGGTTCACTTCTTCAAAATTTATATGAAATGGAATTTTGAAGCCGAGCAACCTCGTATCATTAAACATAAACCCTACAAGGCTTACATAAACTTTGCCGTTAAAAATGTCAAGTTTAGTTTTGTTTGGCAGATGCGGTAATAACAAGTCAGGCTCAACAATATAATTTGCCATGATCAGGTTCTTCCATGTTGCTGTTAAAAATTTTGTTGGCATTAATGATTTGTCCTTTTATAAATTAGTCTAAGATAAATAGAAACAAATTTTTCACCCGGCTTATTCTCCGATCAACAAAAAAGTCCCCCGATAAAATCGGGGGACATGGTAATTCTATAGGTTAAATGTTATTATTATTGAATAACAACCCTGCACATGGTTATGCGGTTACCGTTAAGGTCACCGATCTCAACCCAGTACAATCCTTTTCCGTACTTACGCATATCCACATCCATACGGTCGTAAGGCCTTCCGATGGTGTAGCGCTGGGTTAATACCCTGTCGCCTTTGGCATCATATACTGTTAAGGTTCTGGGCAACACGTTATTGGCTACACTATAGT
>JBATAS010000411.1:0-2427 GCA_049661965.1 Ferruginibacter sp.
AAAAAAATAAAACATGGCTCGTTCGTTAAAAAAAGGTCCTTATGTAGAAGCTAAGCTTGATGCTAAAGTTGCTGCAATGATTGAAGGAAAAAGTAAAAAAGGTGTTATCAAAACCTGGAGCAGAAGAAGTACTATCACTCCTGATTTTGTAGGACAGACTTTTGCAGTGCATAACGGAAATAAATTTATTCCTGTTTATGTAACAGAATTCATGGTAGGACATAAGTTAGGTGAATTTGCGCCTACGCGTAATTTCAGAGGTCACTCAAGTAAAAAGATATCGTAAAACGTTGACCGTTGAAAGTTGACCGAAATAAAACACACCGGCCAACGAACATCGAACAACTAACAACTTAATAAAAATGGAAGCAGTAGCAAAATTGAACAATTACCCCACATCACCACGCAAAATGCGTTTGCTGGTTGATTTGATCAGAGGTATGGAAGTTGAAAAGGCATTAGCCGTTTTGGAGCACAATCCAAAGCATCCGGCAGTTCCTTTGCGTAAACTGGTAATGAGTGCCATCAACAACTGGAAGCAGAAGAACGAAGGCGGCGATGAAACCGGATTGGTTGTAAAAACCATTATGGTTGACGGCGCAAGAGTTATCAAGCGTATGCGTCCTGCACCACAAGGTCGTGGGTACAGAGTTCGTAAGCGTAGCAACCACGTAACGGTAGTAGTAGATACAAAAGCAATTAAAAATTAATAATCAAAAGAATTAACCAATAACATGGGTCAAAAAACAAATCCAACAGGCTTAAGATTAGGTATCATCCGTGGATGGGACAGTAACTGGTTTGCAAGTAAAACGGAATATCCAAAGAAGTTAATCGAGGATAACAAAATCAGAAACTACCTGAATGCACGTATCAACAAAGGTGGTATCTCTAAGATCGTTATTGAGCGTACGCTGAACAAATTGATCGTTACAATTCATACATCTAAGCCAGGTATCATCATTGGTAAAGGTGGTGGAGAGGTTGACAGGATTAAAGAAGAGTTGAAGAAATTATGTGGTAAAGAAGATGTGCAGATCAACATTCTGGAAATCCGTCGTCCGGAGTTGGATGCAAACATTGTCGCTGATACCATTGCCCGTCAGTTGGAAAATCGTATCAACTACAAGAGAGCAATTAAAATGTCAATTGCTTCTGCATTACGTATGGGTGCCGAAGGAATTAAAGTAAAAGTTGGTGGCCGTTTGGGTGGTGCAGAGATTGCACGTAGCGAAGAGATTAAGCAGGGCCGTACACCATTACATACTTTACGTATGGATATTGATTACGCAAATGTATTTGCTTTAACCGTTTATGGTAAAATCGGTATTAAAGTTTGGATATGTAAAGGTGAAGTTTTAGGAAAGCGTGATTTGAATCCAAATGTAATTGCAGGTGGTGGAAAAGAAATTGGTGACAGACCAAGTGGTGGATTTGACAGAAGAGATGACAGACGCGGTGGCGGAGATAGAAGAGGCGGTGGTGGAAACCGTGGCGGCGGCGGAAGAAGATAAAAATTGAATTAAGAAAATAAGAATAATAACATAGAAATTTTATAATAATGTTATCACCGAAAAGAACGAAACACAGAAAGGCGCAACGGGGCATGATGAAAGGGAACACCAAGCGTGGAGCAACCCTGGCTTTTGGAACCTTTGGATTAAAAGCACTGGATGAAGTTTGGATGAGCAGCCGTCAGATTGAAAGTGCCCGTCAGGCAATGACGCGTCACATGAAACGTGAAGGAAATGTTTGGATCCGTATTTTTCCTGACAAGCCGATTACCGCTAAGCCTGCAGAGGTAAGGATGGGTAAAGGTAAAGGTAACCCCGAAGGTTGGGCAGCTGTTGTACAGCCAGGAAGAATTTTGTTTGAGTGCGATGGTGTACCCATGCAGGTTGCTAAAGAAGCATTTGCTTTAGCTGCGCAGAAGTTGCCGATACAAACCAAGTTTGTGGTTCGTCACGATTACAAAGCATAATTAAAGTAATTACAAAAAGAATAAAAATGTTAAAGAAAGTTGATTTTTTAAATAGCCTGAAAGGTTTAAGTGAGGTTGATCTGAAAGCAAAGATTGCAGAAGATGAGTTGCGTATGAAGAAACTGACTTTTGCTCATGCTATTTCTCCGCTGGAGAATCCGCAAAGCATTCGCTCTTTAAGAAGAGATATCGCCAGGTTAAAAACCGCATTAAAATCAGTACAAGCAGGATCTTAATTGATTCTTAAAAAAAAATAACAGTGGAAAGAAATTTAAGAAAAACAAAACTAGGAGTGGTATCCAGCAACAAAATGGATAAGACCATTACCGTAAGTGTAGAGCGTAAAGTAAAGCATCCGCTTTATGGAAAGTTCGTAAAAAAATCTACCAAGTTTCATGCTCATGATGAAAAGAATGAGTGCAGCATTGGTGATACGGTAAAGATCA
>JBATAS010000412.1:0-10363 GCA_049661965.1 Ferruginibacter sp.
GTTGATAACAGGGGCGAAGTTAGTATCTTCTCTAAAGAGAAAGCAAGCCTGGAAAGAGCATTGGCATGGATCAACGGACTGGTAGCAGTTCCCGTTGTTGGCGATACCTACGAGGGAACAGTGAAGAGCATTAAAGAATTTGGCGCTTTTGTTGAGTTCTTACCAAAGAAAGAAGGTTTGCTACACATTAGTGAAATAAGCTGGAAGCGTTTAGAAAGTATGGATGGCATTTTCACCGAAGGAGAAAAAGTGAAAGTGAAACTGTTAGATGTTGACCAAAAAACCGGTAAGTTTAAACTGAGCCGCAAAGCTTTAATTCCAAAGCCCGAAGCACAACCAAGACCTTAAGTTATTTGATATAAAAGCAAACCGGCAGTTTAAAAAACTGCCGGTTTTTATATGGACGTTAGTTTACAGTAAATTGCATTCACAAATTCATTAACTCCGTATTTAAAAGACATTTAAATTAGTTAAAAAGCTGCTTTGTAAAAATTTATGGAAGACAAGAAATATATTCAGCTTCAGTTTTCGGATTTAGCTGAGGGGCAAATTGATCAGTTGATAGCATTATTGGCTGATGTGGGTTACGATGGATTTGAGGAAAATGAAAACTCACTGAAGTCATTTATAGCCGAAGAAAAATTCATTAGCCAGGATGTTGAAGAAGTTTTAAAATTAATTCCTGCGGTATATTCTAAATCGATAGTTGTTGAACAAAACTGGAACGCACAGTGGGAGAGCAGCTTTGCTCCAATCGTTGTAAAAGACTTTGTTGGCATCCGTGCTGATTTTCATCAGCCAATTAAAAATGTTCAGCATGAAATTATCATCACCCCAAAAATGAGTTTTGGTACAGGTCATCATGCTACAACTCATATGATGATTGAGCAAATGCAGGGGATTGATTTTACCAATAAAACGGTTGTAGATTTTGGTACAGGCACCGCAGTGTTAGCGATTCTGGCCGAAAAAATGGGGGCCGTATCTGTTGATGCTATTGATTATGATGAATGGAGTATAGAAAATTCTTTTGAAAATACAGCAACAAATAACTGTACCAATATTAATTTAATAATGGCTGAAACTATTGCCACGGATAAGGTTTATGATATCATTCTTGCCAATATTAATCTAAATGTGATTTTAGCAAACCTGCAAAAAATAACTGCGGTAACTAAAAAAGGAACATTGGTTTTGTTAAGTGGGTTTATTAAAACTGATGAAAGTACCATGATCAGTATGCTTTCCGAATATAATATGCAGCATATTACAACTGTAGAAAAAACAAATTGGATTTGTTTACTGGCAGAGATGAAATAGTGTTTAAATGCCTGGTTAATAACTGTTTAATCCCATTATCCACATATTATACTGCCGTATTTATTATAACCGTTCATTAAATGGATATAATCGTTATTTTTGTACCCCTCAACTCAAGCTAGGAAACATAAATGAAAGAACTTGTTCTTATAATATTTGCTTATTTAATTGGTTCAATTCCAACTGCTTTACTGGTTAGTAAACGTTTTTTTGGAATTGATATACGTGATTACGGAAGTGGTAATATGGGGGCAACAAACACTTTCAGGGTTTTGGGTAAGCGTTACGGAACCATGGTTATGGTTTTCGATATCTTAAAAGGTATGGCAGCTGTTATGTTGTATAATCTTCTTCCTTTTTATTTAAATCACGAATTAGAAAGAACCAATCTTATGCTTGGTCTTGGACTGGCAGCAGTTGCAGGGCATATCTTTCCCATCTTTGCAGGCTTTAAAGGAGGAAAAGGTGTTGCCACTTTGCTGGGAATGGTACTGGCCATACAGCCGGTAATTGCCGTAAGTTGCATCGGCATTTTTGCTTTGGTACTTTATCTTACCCGGTATGTTTCGTTAAGTTCAATTTTAGCTGCTATTGCTTTACCTATATGTGTTTTGTGGATATGGAACGAAGATGAAGTGCTTTACCGCGTTTTTGCTTTAATAGTTGCGGTATTGGTTATTGCTACACACCAAAAAAATATCGGCCGCATTTTAAGAGGTGTTGAAAGCCGCATCCCAATTTTAAAACACCGCGACAAAAGAAAATCTCGTCGTAATCAGGATTGATTGTTTTACCCCAACCTTTCTCATTTTAGAAACGATATAGTTTTGTATATTTAGTATATAAATATTTGGTACGCCAATTGATTATGTAAGTTTATTAAACTCAAAACAAAATGAAAAAAATTATTATTTTAATTACAGGTTTAGCTTTTTTTGTTGCATGCAGTACCAATTCAATAACGGGTCGTAAACAATTGGCTTTATTTGGTGAACAGACTTTACAACAACAGGCTTTAACTGAATACCAATCCTTCCTTTCTCAAAATAAGGTTGTAAACAGCAGTTCTAACAGAGATGCGGAAATGGTGAAAAGGGTAGGGAACAGAATTTCAAAAGCTATTACAGATTATTACACCCAAAAAGGTTTGGCTAACGAGCTTAATGGTTATAAATGGGAGTTCAACCTGATTGACTCAAAAGAAGTAAATGCCTGGTGTATGCCCGGTGGTAAAGTAGTTGTATATACCGGGCTTTTAGATATCACACAAAACGAAGCCGCCCTGGCTGTAGTAATGGGGCATGAAATAACACACGCCGTTGCACATCATGGCAATGAACGTATGAGTCAGGGTGCATTGGCACAGGGCCTTGAAATTGTAGGTAATATAGCAACAGCCAACAATCCTAAATACAATAACCTGTTTAATAATATTTTTGCACCCACAGCACAAATTGCAGTGTTACTACCCAATTCACGTAACCAGGAATATGAGGCTGATCATTATGGTTTAAACTTTGCAGCTATGGCCGGATATAATCCAAGAGAAGCAGTTCCGTTCTGGCAGCGTATGGCGGCAGCATCCAATGGACAAAAGCCACCTGAATTCCTCTCAACACATCCGGCAGATGAAAACCGTATTGCTAAGCTGGAAAGCTATATGAACGAAGCCTTGAGTTACTATAAGCCGGTAGGTAAATAGAATAAGAAAAGCTATCAGTATATTCAGTATAAAACTCCATCAATTATGGAGTTTTTTTGTGTAAAGTTTTTATCTGCCAAACATAATGTTTAAATTTATAGACCGAAACAGTATGAGAACTGTAAAAGATCACGCTAAAGTATTAATACATAACTAAGCATTTTTTGATTTTTATATAAACAACTAATTGCATAACCTGTATGTCTTCTCAATCTTTGCTTGAAAAATTACAATTAAAAGAAGAAAAGAACCTCTTGATTCAGGGGTTGCCTTCTTCCATAGAAAAACAATTTATCAAACTTAACTTTTCAAAAGGCGTTACGCCGCTGCTAAAAAAGCGAAAAATAGATTTTGCATTGGTTTTTGCCGTTAATCAAAAACAGCTGGCCGGTATTTTAAAAGATGTTGTTCCGGCATTGCAGGATGATGCTAAGTTCTGGATTGCATATCCAAAACTTACATCAAAGATAGCCAGTGACCTGAGCCGTGATAAAAACTGGGATTTTGTTTCTGATTATGGCTTTGAAGCCGTGCGGATGGTAGCTCTGGATAATGTATGGAGTGCAGGGCGGTTTAAAAAACCTGAATCTGACTCAAAACAAAGCGATAATTTCAGCAGCAGTAATCCTGCGCCTGGCGTAGATTATAAGAACCGTAGCATTGAACCTCCGCAGGAATTACAACAATTATTTGGTAAGCATAAGAAAGCAGCTTCTTTTTTTAATACCCTTGCATTTAGTCATAAAAGAGAATATGTGGAATGGATACTTAGTGCAAAAAGAGACGATACCAAACAAAAAAGATTAGAAACCACTATAGAAAAATTAACAGCCGGGAAGAAGAATTTTAATGAACAATAAAAAGCACATTGTGGTTTTATCCGGCGCCGGCATAAGTGCCGAAAGCGGATTAAAAACTTTCAGAGATGATGATGGTTTGTGGAATGGTTACAATGTGTACGAAGTAGCCTCACCCGAAGGCTGGCATAAAAACCCGCAACTGGTTCTGGATTTTTATAATGCACGTCGTAAAGACGTTGCTGCAGCTTTGCCCAATGCTGCTCATATTGGATTAGCCAAACTGGAAGAAGATTTTGACGTAACTGTTATCACGCAAAACATAGATGATCTGCATGAACGGGCCGGATCAACCCGTGTATTACACCTGCATGGCGAAATTTTTAAAATGCGGAGTGTGGCAAACGAAGATTTATTTTTCGAAATCAAGGGAGATATAATTATGGGTGATACTGCTGCAGATGGAGCACAACTGCGCCCTCATATTGTTTGGTTTGGCGAAGCAGTACCCATGATGGAGAAAGCTGCTGCTGTTTTACACAACTGCGATTATTTTGTGGTGATAGGAACTTCTTTACAGGTTTACCCGGCGGCGTCTCTGTTATATTATGCACCGGAAACAGTGCCTAAATTTATTATAGATAAAAAAATACCCCAAACAGAAAAACAACTGGATATACATTTGATTGAAATGCCTGCAACAGAAGGAGTGGAGGAGCTGAAAAGGGTATTATCAAAGCAATAAATGAGTTATGGGAAATTCAAAAGATTTCGTTGAACTATTGTAGAACTTAAATTAATATTTTATATTTAATTATGAATTTGACTCTTGACATTCATAAACAGATACGGTTTTTCCTGGGATGTCTTCTGTTGGCATTTATTCCAAGCTTCTTTTTTGGTTATCTGCTTGTATTGATTTTATCTGTGAAACTGTTTGTTATCCTTTGTATAGTTGATTATGTAAGAAAAACATCTTACCGGACAAAATTGGGAAACTTACTCATACCGGCAATTTTTGCATACGTGGTTTCTATGATCGTTATGTATTTTAAATATGTCAGTTAATAATCAGGCGCTGTTTTCTCCTCCGGCAGGCCCATAAAAGATAACCCAGGTAGCAAAATCCTTGCTAAAATTTACAAACCGGTGTTCCATGCCGGCTGGCACAAATAATACATCTCCGGTTTTGCATTCAGTAGTTTCACCGTTTCTAAAAAAGGAAGACTGACCAGCCGCTATTACATAAATTTCATTCTGAATATGGGGAATTTGTGTATCAATATTTTCAGGAGCAAAATATTCTACCTGCATGTTTCCATGTTGTATTAAAACAGTAATTTTTTTTCTGTTTCTGTTTTAAGCCGTTCAACAGCTTCTGCAATACTGATCGAAAACTTATTCATTATGCTTAATATTCAGATTCAGTAAAACTGATACCGTTTGCTTCCAACTCTGCCATTACCGGCTCATATATTTCTTTGGTTGTTGGTATATGCAGGCCTTTTAGTTTAAGGGTATCGTTTAAAATACACTTGGCCGCAATACCAAGCGGCAGGCCAACGGTTTTAGCCATGGCAGTTCTTAAACTGTCTTCGCCTTTTACTACCAGGCAGCTTTTAAGCTGTTTGTTTTTTTCCTGTAAAGTATATTCAAATTCATGCAGCATAACAATCATGTCTTTATCGGCAGGTTGCATTTTTAATTTTGTTTCTACCAGAAACTGTAAAATATCTGCCGATGTCTTTGCAGATGCAGGAACAGGTTTATCATCAAACAAACCAAGATACTCCAGCATGGTCTTATTCTCTTTATTTACAAAAGCCAAAACAGGGGCCGACCATTTTGCAAAAGTTAGCAAGGCTGTATCAATTGTATCAACATCATTTGTTAATCCTGCATGTACAATGGCATTCCATCCTTTAAAGAAATCTTTATGGCGTAAAGTGGTTCTTAAAAAAGTTGCTGTGTCAGGTAATTTATACGTGGCGATATATCCTAACGAATCCCTGTTGGGATAATATGCCAGTGATTTCAATCCATCAAATACAATTTCATTGCTGCAATCAAACAGATCTTTATAAGCAACCGTCTTGGTTTCGCTATTTAGTTTATACACAGCTCCCGATTGTCCGGCCATCACAATATTTCTGGGGTTCCAGCTTATTTTATAATGCCAGGGATTATCATCGCTTTCGGGAGCAACCAGGCCACCACAATGACTTTTAAACGATTTTATTTTTCCACCTGCTGCTTTAATATCATTGATGATCTTCATGGCACTCATATGGTCAATCCCGGGATCAAGCCCCATTTCACAAATAAATAAAAGTTTGCGGTTACTGATCTCATCCTGCAAACTTTTCATCTTATCATCAAGGTAAGAAGCTGTCAACAGATGTTTTCGGTATTCAACACAATCTTTGGCAACCAGGAAGTGCAGGGCAGGGGGCATCATGGAAATAACCACATGCGCTCTTTCAATGAGATCGCCTCTTTGCTTTTCGTTGGTAACATCAAGTTGTACAGCTTCGGCAAACGCAGAGTTCTTTGTTTTAAGCAGTATCTGTTCTTTATCCGAATCTGCAATAATAAATTTCCAGTTGTTGGCTTCTGCCTCTGTAATTAAATAATCAATTAAAACCGTGGCCGACTTACCGGCACCTATGAGTACAATCGTTTTCAAATAAAAAGTTTTTTTGCAAGTTAACTTATTTGAAACAGAAAGAGCTTTGATGTAGTTATATAAAAACTTAAGTTTTTAAAAGAACAGCCTTTCAATAGTCCAGTAACCAGCCATAATGGTAATGAGTATTGATAAGGGAATTACTATGGCTTTACGGTAATAGGGTTTATTGCCAAACCATTTGCCAAATAAAAAGAAGGCGGATAAAATAACGGCCAGTTGTCCCAGCTCAACACCAACATTAAACATGATAAGAGATGTTAGATATGAATTTTGCGGTAAACCCAACGAGCCTAAAGCATTGGCAAAACCCATACCATGCACCAGTCCAAATAAAAACACAATGCCTATTCTTGATTTTTTTAAAGAAGGAGAAAAAATATTTTCCAAAGCTACATACATAATGGAGAGTGCAATAATGGGCTCAACAATAGCTGCTGACGGTGTAATTACTTTAAACATGGCTAATCCTAATGTAATAGAATGTGCAACGGTGAATGCAGTGGCCTGCCATAGCACAGGTTTTAATTTGGGGCTGAGTAAAAATAAACTCAATACAAATAAAATATGATCGAACCCGAGTGGTAAGATATGTGTAAACCCTAACTGAAGGTATAAAACAGCCGCATCAGCTGTACTCATCTTCTCCAGTTCGCCAACAACATCGTGTGCAAACAAGGATTGACTCAGCAAAAACAACAGAATAAATAACCCTGCTGTTTTTGATAAGTAACTTTTTTTATTTGTATGTAACTGCTGCATATTTATAGTTTCTCAATTAAAAGAAAAAAGCCAGTTTTACCCTTGCAAAAAACGGTGTGCCGGGTGTGTAATGCAATTCAGTAACCGGGGCAACTTCATTTCTCAGTTGCGATTCGGTGGCAAACTGAGCCTCGTTCCACTTTACATTAAAGATATTTTCAAGCGCAAAACCTATTTCATATTTCGGTCTTGTAAAGTTAACTGCCGCATCTAATAAAAAATAACCTTTAGCAGTAATGCTGTTGTCTTCATTAGCGGGTCTGTCTTTAATATAACGGTAGCTGATACCGCCGTTAAGCCCCGTTTGTTTTTTATAATGAATACCACCTACACTGGTAAAGTCAGGTGCCAGCGGAATATAATCTTCGCCTTTTAGTTCGCCAATTGTACGGGCTTTGGTAATATTGAAGTTTGCATTTGCAAAAAGATATTTAGTTGCCTGATAACGGGCACTTACATCAATACCTTGCCTTTTTGTTTTACCACCGGGTTCTACCACACCTGCATCGCCTACATAAACAAACTCCTGATCAAGATATAAATACCATGCGGCAATATTAAAATAAAGTTTTTCGGTCGGTTTTAAAATAACACCTATATCGGTGCCATAAGCAGCCGGTAAAATTTGATTACCACCGTTTGCCACCACCACACGGGCATCGTTGCTGTGAAAACCTTTGCCGCCTTTTACATACAACTGCAGTTTTTTATTTACCGTGTACTGAATATTTAATTTAGGGCTTACAATAGCTTTGTTTTGCGATGACAACTGGGCTGTAGTTAATTTATCAAAGTAATCAAAATGAAAATAATCAACTCGTACCCCTGCATCAAATAACCATTTACCTACGCTTAATTGCTGTTGTGTAAACGCATACAGGTTTGCTTCTTTAATATCGCCCAGTTTAATATCACTTAAAAATTTGCGGGTTACAACATTTGATAACCTGCTGTTTTTTGTAGCATCATAACGTACACCGGCGCCGTAAGCACTGCTCATCATCTTGTTACCAAAAAAATATTTCTGTGTAAGTTTTGATGAGTAGCCTAGAATATCTCTTTTTTCTGCCTGTTGTATTTCATCGCCATTTACCGTATCGTTGAGAAAAAAAGTGAAGTTTGAGAACAGGTTAAATGTATATCGGTTGTAAAAAACTTGATTTTCCCAATTGGCTCCATTTTTAAAACGATGGTTAAGTACAAGGTTTGCATTATATCTTTCTGTATTTCCGCCTTCAGTTGGGTCAATGCTGCCAAAACGGTCAATCGTGCCATCGGCAACGGCTCTTTCGGGTATTTGTCCGCTTGCATCCCATTTGCTGCCAAAAGTAGAAAATGAAGCACTTAGCTGCGTGTTGGGAGTAATGGCCAAATTATATTTTGCGAAAACATTCAGGCGTTTAAAAACCTGTTTGTCAGTGGTTGGGCCATCGGTATAATTAAAATCGGCAGCAATGTAGGCACTCTGCCTGTCTTTATTTTTTTTGATAAGATCGAACATGGCCAGTGTACGAAAAGAATTAAATCTTCCGGTTTCAACCTGTACCAGGCTTTTAGAAATATTTTTAAACGTAGAAAAAGCAACATACCCGGCCGTATTAAAATCGCCGTGTTGTGCATAATACGGGCCTGCACCAAAATCAATGGTATTAATTGTTTCTGGAATAATAAAATGAGCATCGGCATAACCCTGTCCGTGTGCATGGCTTACCATATTAACCGGCATGCCATCAACACTTATCTGTACATCGGTACCGTGGTCAACATCAAAACCACGTAAAAAAATCTGCTCGGCTTTACCGCCACCTGCATGTTGGGCTATAAACAAGCCCGGCACGGTGCGTAAAAGTTCCTGCGTATTTTTTACCGGCTTAAGCTGCAGGTCAATTTTACTAAGGGTGCTGAATTTTGGCGCAGCATTACTCTCAATTACTACGGCTTTCAGGTCAATGGCATCGGGTTCCAGGGCAATTATTACCTCACCGTTTTCTTTAAAGGCAGCCAATGTTGTTTTATAGCCAACCGATGATACAATTACCTGCTTGCCCGATTTTATGGTAAAGTATCCGTTTTTATCGCTGCTGGCTTTTGCATTTTGTACATTGGCATCTGTTACCGATGCCGATTCTATGGGCTGCCGGCTTTGTGCATCTACAACTTTACCACTAAAGGTTTGTTGAGCTGCCACTGTGGTTCCATATAAAAGAAACAGGCACAGTAATTTTATAATTCTGTTATTGAACTGCATTTTTTTATTTTAAGAAATGACAAATGATTCCCGGCCACGATGAAAGTATACTGGTTATTGTACGCAGTTGTTCATCATATAAAAGGCCGAAAAATTAATGAAAGATTAATTGTCAGATCCGGGGAGGAGGGAAATCTCCATAGGAGAAATTGTCGTGTGTTAAAACAGTTGAACAGGGAAAATAAGTAAACGGATTAAAAAACGGGCCTGTTATATTTTTATATGTTGTGCTGATATGATCGGCGGTAGAATTATCTTTTTTTGAGGCAGGAGATTCTGATTGACTCTGTGTTTTTTTTGCTTCATCAATTACTTCCTTATGCACATGAAGTTTGCCGTCTTCGTAGTGTACGGTTGCCATATGCTGTGTATAATAAAAGATATGTGCCACTGCATCGGTAATATAAGGCGACACAGGCTTTATCATGATTACGCTGTAGGAAAACAAAATGATATATAAAGCAATCTTTTTCATGTTGACAGCAGTGTTGCCGTTGTTTTAAATTAAAATCAGTTAAAGTTATCTTGTTCAGTATTAATTACGTAAAAAAATAACAATGGGTTTTGTATAATAAAAAAAGGCGAAGAATTTCTTCTTCGCCTTTTCTGTGCTTTATTATTATTGGGATTAGAAAGGAGCTGCTAAATAAGGGAATGCTGCAAGGAATGGCTTGTCGTTTCCTCCAACGTTATCGCTTGTTAAACCAGGGTTCATTGAATTGGTTGGGCCACCAAACAATAAAATCAATTCAACATCTATAACATCATCAGCCAGACCTCTGCCCGATAAAGTATTTGCGGGGTTACCATCATAAAATACCGTAGTACCTCCTGTTGAAACGGTTAAA
>JBATAS010000413.1:0-13159 GCA_049661965.1 Ferruginibacter sp.
AATCACCCGATAAGGTTTACGCTGACCAGCAATAATGTAAAGCCTGCCTACATCTATCCTGCCCGCCATAAAGTGAACAGCAGCGGCGGGCAATACAGCCTGCCCTTTGGCGCAAGAATAAGGCTAAAAGCAAATATTGACATCAGTACCTATTCTGCAACCAATCAAATCATCCTGCGTGCCATGAAAAAATACGGACTCATTTTAGCCGATATTGGCAGCAACCTATACATAAGCGGCGCTCCCGATGAACGCTGGAATAATGATGACTTGCGTAAACTAGGCCAATTACATGGCAGCAATTTTGAAGTGGTTAAATTCAATAACTGAGTTTATTTATTATCTCTCAAATTGAAGTCTCTGTTCTTTTTGTTTGTGGCAATACATAAGCCTTCCACAGTATTTTAAAAGCCTGTTAATATCATGTCATTAACTGATACAGGTCAGTTGAGTTTAAGAGTTATATCTTATCTTGCCTGCATCAAAAATTAAATATCAAAATAAAACAGACATGACGATTCAATTTAACACAGACAATAATGTACAAGTTCATGAAGGATTCGGCAATAAGCTAAATGCTATGCTCACAAAGGAATTAAACAGGTTTGCTGAACAGCTCACCAGGCTGGAAGTTCACTTATCTGATGAGAATGGACATAAACCCGGGCCCGAAGACAAGAAATGTTTGATTGAGGCCAGAATTAAAAATAAACAGCCTGTTGCCGTTACGGCCAATGGTGCCAATTATGAAATCGCAGTAAAGAATGCTTCTGATAAATTAAAACGATCGCTTGATACAGTGTTTGGCCGGATGCAGAGCCACTAATATTATATTATTCGCATAGCTTTAATACATCTGTGGTTTTACTGCTTATCTGTATCTTATTTATTTTACCTGCCTTATTGTAATACAGGATGAGGGTTCCGTATTCGGTTTGAAATGCATCCCACCCTATGTCTTTTATTTTAGGATAGCCAAGCGTTGAAAAAAGATTACCCCGGGCCGCACCTAAAAGCTGGGGTGTCATTTTGCCTTTATAGTTTTCCCGTATCTCAATATAATCCCTGTCGGTAAAAAAATAAATTCCTTTGTCCTTATAAAAAACGCCGCCGCAAACAGAAGCCGAATCATTTTCTATTAATTCGGTATAACAGGGAAATGTGCCTGTTACCTCTGCCCAGGTTGATTTTGGATATACTTTATTCACATTACCATCCAGTACATCTACGTTAAAAGGCGGGCAAATGGGTGTGGTTTTTAGCTGTGCACTGCTAACTTGTGCAATAGTTAAACTACCGAAAAGAACTATAAAAAATTTCATAGATTATTGTTTAAACCGTTATATAATTAAACCTGCTGCATCTACTGCAAATTCCTTGCTACAATTGATTTTATGTTCAAAAAGTTTTACAGGCGTAGCCTGCACTGGAAATCTTATTCATGGTTTTCACCAATACTGTTAACAGCTTCCTCCAAACTGTCTTCTTCTTTACGTTTAATTTTTTTATGTACACTATAAGCAAGCCGTAAAAAAATCAATCCGGCAATCAGGAAAATATGTCCCCCGATAATGCTGCCTATCTTGTAGGCAATACTTTTATCTTCAGGTTCGTATTCGCTAAAATAAACCAGGTCAACAAGCAGGTTCAAGGTAATTAATACTGATCCGAAAATGATATAGATTACACGGCGTGTTTTCATTTTATCAATTTACAGTAAAGGTAAAAGATATCTTACGGGTACTTTTAGTATAACAGCTTTCCGAACAAATTGTTGCCCGTCAGTTTAGTTCACTATGGCACAACTATCCGGTACTTGTACAAACCCTAACCTGAAAATTTCTTAATTTCAAACTAAATTAAAAAATTTTGAAAAACAGTTTACAGGAATTACTTGGCCAAACTGATATATATCTTGCCGATCAGATCATGAAAGGCAGGTATACAACAGATGATAAGATACTGGATGCAGGCTGTGGTACCGGCCGAAACCTGCATTGGTTTCTGCAAAACAATTATAATATTTCGGGCATTGATACCAATCCGGAAGCCATCAGCCAACTACACACACAGTACCCCAATTTACCTGCCAAAAAGTTTACCGTTTCACCGATTGAAGCAACAGGTTTTCCCGATAATCATTTCGATCATATCATCTGCAGTGCTGTGCTGCATTTTGCAAACAGCATTGAGCATTTCAACAGAATGATGGCAGAAATGGTTCGAATTGTAAACCCAGGCGGCAGTTTATTCATACGTATGACATCTGATATTGGCATTGAAAATAAAATAACACATTTTGCTGATGGAGTATATCTTATTCCAGATGGCTCAAAAAGATTTCTCTTAACCAAAATATTGCTGGCCGATTGCCTGCAACAAAATAACCTGAGTTTTATTGAGCCGTTGAAAACAGTTAATGTAGATGACCAACGCTGCATGAGTACATTGATATTGCACAAAAACTAAAGCAGTACAGTATGTCATCAGCAATTTCTTCTGCCTGCATTACCTGAATTTCATTAACTTGAAAGCAAAAGTTTCACCATTCAACTATGCATCATGAAATTAAGAATATCCCTTCTGTCCGCCATCATCTTTTTTTTGCTGCCTGTTGTACAGTCGCAAAACCGCGATATCAGCTACATGAGCTCAGGCGGCAAACTTAATCCCTTACAGGCTATTATGGATATCAGGCATTATACCCTGAACCTTGATGTTAATATTGCTGAGGAATCAATAGCCGGATTTCTTGAAGCGGATATTATACTGGCACGGCAAACCGACACACTGCTTTTTGACCTGGTTCATTTTTTAACAGTAAGTAAAATAACAGTTAATAAAAAGACTGTCCGTTTTTATCAGCAAGATGATTATATTTTTATTACCGGTAATTTTTTAGCAGGTAAACAAAAAATAAAAATTGAGTATGCCGGCAAACCGCCAGTAGCAGTAAGGCCCCCATGGAAAGGCGGATTTACCTGGACAAAAGACAGCGGTGGCAATCCATGGGTAGCTATCAACTGCCAGCTTGAGGGCGGCAAAGTTTATTTCCCCTGTAAAGATCATCCAAGCGATGAACCCAATGAAGGTGCCGATCTGTTCATTACGGTTCCGGCGGGTCTTACAGTTGCCGCTCCGGGTTTACTACAAAACATCAGCAAGGCAAAAAATAATAAACAAACATTTCACTGGAAAACGAATTACCCCATCAGTAACTATTGCCTGCTTTTTAATATTGCTAAATACAAAGTGGTAAGCCGCACTTATACAACCATCAATGGCAATAAAGTCCCTTTGCAGTTTTATGTTTTAGAAGCTGATATTGCACATGCTGAAAAAGTACTTGACACCCGGGAAAGAGATTGCCGCATTCTTGAAAAATATTTTGGAGAATATCCCTGGACAAAAGAAAAAATGGGCATTGCTTATGTTCCCAATCCTGGCATGGAACATCAAACTATGATCTCGTATGGCGACAGATTTACCTACAGTAAAGTAAATGGCCATGACTATTCTGCCAATCTATATCATGAATTTGGCCATGAGTGGTGGGCCAATAAAGTAACCAATAAAGATTGGGCACATATGTGGATTCAGGAAGGCATCTGTACCTATTCGGAAGCATTAGCTTTCAGAGAATTTGGAGGAGAACAGGCGTATGATTCGCTGATCACAAGATTTAAAATGAGCATCGCAAACAAAAAACCATTGGTGCAGGGTGAAGAAATAAATTCTGCAGACACCTACACTGGTGATGTTTACACAAAAGGTGCTTTTTTTATGCATAGCTTAAGATATGTAATTGGCGATGCCGTTTTTTTTCCAACACTTAAAAAACTGGCAACCGACAGCATATACACTTACTACAATTTTGTTACTACCGATGATGTTGAAAAACTCTTCAGCAAAGAATCGGGTAAAGACCTGAAACCATTTTTTGATTTTTATTTACGTACCACACAAAAACTGGATATTGTTGTAAAGCAGACAGGCTTCCATAAATATTCTGTACAAATAAAAAATATACCAATGCCATTACCTGTTGATGTTTTAGCTGATGGTATAACCACGCAGCAAATGATCAGCAGTAAAGGAATACAGGTAAGTTCTTCAGTCCCTCCTTTAATTGATGCAAAAGGATATTATCTTAAAACAATTGTGCAGGAATAATGATTTGATTTACCAACTTCAGTAAAAAAGATATGGACGAGTTTACGATAAGAAAAGCAAGATTGCAGGATTTAGACAAGTTGCTTGTATTTGAACAGGGCGTAATTGCATATGAACGTCCGTTTGACGCTACTTTACAACAAGGCCAGATTCACTATTACGATATAGAAAAGATGATAATAGCAACTGATGTTGAATTACTGGTTGCGGAGATTAAGGGTGAAATAGTTGGCTCCGGTTATGCCCGTATTGAAAATGCCAAACCGTATTTAAAGCATCCACAACATGCCTACCTGGGTTTTATGTATGTAGTTCCTGAACAGCGTGGCAAAGGGATAAATAAAAAAATTATTGATGCGCTGGAAAAATGGGCAGCTTCGAAAAACATAACCGAAATGCGGCTTGATGTTTACCAGCCAAATGAAGCAGCTATAAAAGCATACGAAAAAGTTGGTTTTGCAAAACATATGGTTGAGATGAGGAAAGGAATAATGTAATAACATTTTTCTTGAGTCAACTAAAAGTTGTAGAGGAAATATGCACAGCTATTGCAGAATTAAATTCTAAATTTTATTTTTAGTTATTGATGTCTTTTTAACAATCTTCAATTTTAATTTTTATGAAACTGCCTTATCTGATAATTACTGCAATTGCAGCATTTTTAACTGCTGCAGCATTCCGATCGGCAATAAAACCTGTTAACAACAAACCCGTTTCGCAATTAATTGCCGAAAAAAAGAAATCGGCAATCCGCTGCTCTCCTTTGTATATTCCTTCTGCCGATGAAAGCATTCCCCTGTTATCTGGTTGGGGTAATTACAGCTGGAAGATCACGACTTCATCAGACAGCGCACAGATATACTTTAACCAGGGCATCAACATGTACTATGCATTTCATATCATAGAATCGAGAGCATCGTTTGATAAGGCCACCCGTTTTGACCCCAATTGTGCCATGGCCTGGTGGGGAAAGGCTTTGGCTTATGGACCTAACATCAATGATTTTGGTTACCAACGTCCCTCCGAGGCATATCCATCGGCAACAAAAGCAAATCAACTAAAAGAAAATACCACACCCGTTGAAAAAGCGTTGATTGAAGCCATGGCATTAAGATACGTTGATGATAGTACCGCAGACCAGGGTAAACTGAATGTGCTATACCGGAATGAGATGAACAAAGTTTATAAATCATTTAATAAAGATGAAAATGTAAGCACATTATATGCCGATGCGCTGATGCTGCTTCATCCCTGGGATTTGTACAATCATGATTTTACACCTAAAGCATGGACAGCAGAGATTGTTACTGTTTTAAAACATGCCATGCAGCTTAACCCAAAACAGCCGGGTGCTCATCATTATTTTATTCATGCAGTTGAGGCATCTGCCAAACCGCAGGATGCTTTATTGAGTGCTGAGTTTTTAACATCGGCCATGCCTGAAGTGTCACATCTTACTCATATGCCATCGCATATTTATATCAGAACGGGATATTACAGTAAAGGAATTGATGTAAATGATCAGGCGTTGTCGGGTTATAAAAAATACCTGCAGTATTTTCCTGCAACAGAAGAGAGCAGTTTGTTATACGATCTGCACAATGTACACATGAAACTGAACTGTGCCCAGATGGCTGGCAATTATGAACTGGCAATGGCAGCATCTCTTGAAGTGCAACAAAAAATTCCGGATTTATACATTTCATTACCAGGATCCCTTGGCAACTATGTGCAATACATTCACCAGTCACCACTGTTTACCCAGTTACGTTTTGGTAAATGGAATGATATTTTAAAAGAAAAGGTAGTTGATTCTTTAGTTCATACCCCTGTACTGCAATATTTTGCAAGAGGTATAGCATTTGCAAAAACAAATCAACTGGCAAAAGCTAAAGAGTCGCTGCTACTGATGAAAACTAAAATGACAGAGCCTTCATTAAAAGAACCGCTTGCACCCTTTAATGCTGCTTACGATGGCGCATTGGTTGCCCAACATATTTTAGAAGGAGTTATTGTATTGGAAGAAAAGGATTATAAAAATGCAATTGCACATTTTCAGCAGGCTGTTGTTGCCGAAGACGAACTGATATATACTGAGCCACGTGACTGGTTATTACCTGCACGTCAATACCTGGGCGATGCTTTGATAAAAGCCGGCAAATACAAAGAAGCGATTGCTGTGTTTAATAAAGACCTTGAGATAAACCCAAATAACGGCTGGGCTTTAACAGGATTAGTTACCTGCTATAAATCGTTAAATAATAAAAAAGCATTAGCAGCTGCTCAAAAACGACTTAAAAATTCGTGGATGATCAAAGACACTGCTATTGAATCGCCGGTCTTTTAAACAGCGGGCAAAGATGTACGAACGGTAAGTATTTTAACAATAAAATTACTTTCTTTACCGTAAAGTATAAATATAAAATCATGAAAAACATTACTGCTGTTAAGCACATGCTCTGCTGCATTTGCTTTATTTCCATTACAGTACATTCTGTTGCACAACAAAATTATAAATACAGTGTTGATCTTACTAAGGTAACTGATGACCAGTTGCAGGTAGAGCTTCTCTGCCCTGCCATTGAAAAAAATGAAATTATTTTCTACCTCCCCAAAATTGTGCCGGGTACTTATATGAACAGTAATTATGGTAAGTATGTTCACAACCTGAAAGCATTTGACAAAGACGGAAAAGAATTACCAGTTAAACAATCAGACGATAATGGTTGGTTGATCAAAAAAGCAAATAAACTGTACAGGTTAAGTTACCATGCAGAATACACCTGGGATGCAACCATAAAAAATAAAGTGTACAGCATGTGCGGTACCAGTTTTGAAGCAGGTAAAAATTTTGTGATCAACACACCCGGGCTGTTTGGTTATTTTGACGGGATGAAGAAAATGCCTTTTGAAGTTTCTTTTATAAAGCCTGCTGGTTTTTATGGCGCCACTGGCTTGGTGGCAAAGTCAACCGGCAGTACCAGTGATACATTTATCTGCGAAAATGCAGACCATTTGTACGATTCGCCAATCATGTATTCATTGCCCGATACAACTTCCATTAAAGTTGGTAATGCCGATGTATTGATTGCTGTGTATTCACCCAAAAAACTGAATACTTCAAAATTCATTGCTGCCAATATGAATAAGTTATTAGTTGGTGCTAAAGATTACCTGGGTGGCAAACTGCCCGTTGATAAATATGCTTTTATATTTTATTTTAATGGAGAACAAAAAGAACAGGAAACAACCGGGGCCTGGGAACATTCATATTCTTCGTTTTACAGTATGAATGAAACGCCTGAAAAAGATGCTATCGAAAACATTCTGGATATTTCATCACATGAATTTTTTCATATCGTAACTCCACTAACCATCAGCTCCAGAGAAGTAAAAGAATTCAACTTTAATGAAACTGTTTTATCAAAACATTTATGGCTGTATGAAGGAAGCACAGAATATACATCGCACCATGTGCAGGTATGGGCCGGTATAAAAACACCTGAAGAGTTTTTGGAAACCTTATCCCAAAAAATAAATATCTCCCGTTCTTATTTTAACGACAGCCTTTCTTTTACTGAACTGAGTAAAGAAAGTGCCGGCAAATGGTCGGAGCAGTATGTAAACGTGTACTTAAAAGGAGCACTGATATCTGCCTGCCTCGATCTGCAATTATTAAAATTATCGGATGCACAATATGGATTAAAAGATCTTAAACACGGCCTTTCGATAAAATACGGAAAAGATAAATTTTTTGAAGATGCAGATCTGTTTGAAATTATTTCGCAATTAACATTTGCTGAAGTAAAAGATTTTTTTGCCAGTTATGTTACCGGTACTAAACCCCTGCCCTATGCCGATTTTTTTGCATTAGCCGGTGTTGAATACCTGCCTGTAGAAACCTATAAAGGTTTTACACTTGGAGGGATACGGATTACACCAACACAAGACGGCCAAACCAGTATCGAAACAAAAGGCATGAATGCCTTTGGAAAAAAGATGGGTTATGAGGATGGAGATATATTAGTAAGCATAAATGGGCTTGCTGTTACCGGCGATAATATGGACAGGTTGCCCGATCAGGTTTTTGCAACAATGAAAGATGGCGATATCATTACTATTAAAGTAAACCGTAAAAACAGTTCCGGAATAAATGAACTGGTTACTTTATCCGCCCCTGCAGAAAAAATAAGCAAAGAACGAAAACACGTTTTGCGGTTTATGGAAAACCCAACTGCTGCACAATTAAAGATCCGCAATGCATGGCTTAATAATCATGCTTCGGCTGTACCTGCAGCAAATCCTGCTGATGTTTCGGAGATAGACCCGTTAATTAAAACTCTGTATGCTGTAATATCGGGGCCCGCCGGGCCAAGAGACTGGAACCGCTTCCGCAGCCTCTTTCATGCAGATGCTTTTATGGCTGCCTTCAATGGTAAAAAAGAATTGAGGAAATTCTCCCCGGTTCAATATGTTCAGGGCAATGCGCCTTTCTTCATGAAAAATTCGTTTGAAGAAAAAGAAATAGGCCGTACCATAAATCAGTTTGGAAATATTGCCCAGGTATTTACTTCTTATGCATATGAAGCAGGAACAAATCCACCTGCCAGCAAGCGTGGAATAAACAGCATACAGCTTATTAAGGAAAACGGGCGCTGGTACATTATGAGTATTACCTGGGATGAAGAAAGTAAAGATCAGCAAATACCAGCTAATTATCTGAATAAATAGTAATACTTAAATTTATATGAAAGAAACAGCTGTTGCTTAATAATTTCTGACATAATATTTAATACCGGCGGCATTCATTACGGTAGAACCGGTTTTCATACTGCCGCTGTATTGCTCAAAAGAAGAGTAATAAGTAATAGTAAAACGGTCAATACTTTTGATCTTACCTCTGAATGCTTTGTCTTCAAAAGAACCATAGTATGTAAGTGCAGTTGACCCTACATTTTTTAGCTTACCCCGCAAATCAGCATTTTCGTAAGAAGCATACCAGTTAATTGAATTGCCGCCTATCTTTTTAAGATTGCCACGATAAGCAGCATCTTCGTATGCTAAATAATAATCAAGGTTTACCTGGCCTATTGATTTAAGTTTTCCTTTCAATGCATCATTTTCATAAGATGCATAATAAGTGAGTAAGGTTCCGCCAATATATTTCACTTTTCCACGCAAGGCCTCGTCATCATTTTGCGTATAATAATCAATCCGGCCAACATAAGGTTCAAGCTCAGCATTATAATTTTCCTGGTAACCAATGTATTTATCAAAGCCCCATTTAGTGATATTTCCATTCTTAGTAACATAAATCTGTACATTCTCCGGAAGCCCGAAAGAGAATACATCTACCTGTCCGTTTCCGGTTATGGTTATTTTAGAAAGATTCTGACCAAAACTGGTTGAAAAAATAAAAACTGCAGCTACTGATAAAACTATTCTATTCATAAAGAAACACTATTTATTAATAAGATGATAAAGATACATACAATTTATATAACCTGAAATGCACACAGCCGGTACTCATTTAAAAATATTAAATTGCAATATGAAGAAACTTCTTTATTTGCTCACTACGGTTATATTGCTTTCCTGTAGCCAAAAAAAATATACAAATCCGCATATCCTTATCGAAACACAATTGGGCGATATTGAAGTGGAGTTATTCCCCGACAAGGCTCCAAAAACAGTAGCTGCTTTTTTGTCTTATATAGATTCAGGCTATTATAAAAAAGCATCTTTTTACCGGGTACTTAAAACCGATGAATTCCCCAACCCGGCTAATACCGGAATCATACAGGGCGGTATCTGGCAAACCAATCCGTCAAAAAAAGAAACACTGAAGGGCATAGAACATGAAAGCACCAAACAAAGTGGTCTCACCCATCAATCAGGAACTGTTTCTTTAGCCAGAACGACACCAGGTTCTGCAAATTCAGAATTTTTTATCTGCATCGGCGACCAAAGTCCGCTTGACTTTGGAAGGCGTGGTACTGAGGACGGGCAGGGATTTGCCGCTTTTGGAAAAGTTTTTGAAGGCATGGATATCGTAAGAAAAATTCAGGCCGAAAAAAGTCATGGAGATAAATTCGATAATAAAATTGTTATTAAATCAATTACACGTTTATAAATAAGTTATTGAACTTTTTTACCGCCGGATTGTTGAACAGAAAAACAATATATCCCAGATGGCGAACAAAAAAATCTCTCCTTTCTTATTAATAATCTTTGCACTCGTATTTTCTGCCTGCTCCTTCAATACAAAAACAACTGAGCGCTATTTTACTAAAGCAAAAGGCCAGAGCTACGATATGATTGCAGTACCCGGTGTTCCTTTTTATGAACCACACTGGGACAGTACCATGAAAGCCCGGGTTTACTGGTCGAAATTTTTATACGATAAAGGCATTGCGAAAAATATCATGTATTCCGGCTCTTCTGTTTCTTCGCCTTATTACGAAGGAGAAATCATGGCTATGTATGCTGTAGCACTTGGCATTCCCGGGGAGCATGTATTTACAGAAATAAAAGCTGAACACAGCACTGAAAATTTGTACTATGTATATTTAAAATCGAAAAAGCTTGGTTTTACAAAAATTGCATTAGCCACCGATCCCTTTCAGGCAAAGCAGTTACGCAGATTTGCCAAAGTTAAGATTGGTAAAGAGGTTGGCATTATCCCCATAGTATTTGATACGTTGAAATCACTGCAACCATTGATGGTAAACCCTCAAATTGATTACTCAAGGGCATTTAATAAAGATTTTATACCGTTGAAAGACCGTGAATCTTTCTGGAAAAGATTAAGAGGCACTATGGGCAAAAACATTGATTACAATGCTTATTAACGAATCTTATTTTACAATAAACCGCACCTGTGTATCTCCCCAAAATAAATCAACCCGGCCAGCATCATCAACCTTAAAAGTCAATTTTTCTGCAAAGCTATCGGCTTTGGTTGCTTTTACATTTATCCGTAGTGCATCATCGGCTGCATTATATTTTGTACCCCATTGATCCCAGGTCTTATTAAAGATGATTGTCCAGCTATCGCCATCAGCGATACTGTACAATCCGTACTTCCCTTTGGGCAATGCCTGTCCTTCAACGGTTACATCTTTATCCACTTCAAAAACTGTAGCCTCATTGGCGCCAGTGCGCCAAACTTTACCGGGCATAGGTTCCAGATCCTTACCTATAGTTCGGCCTTTTACTGAGGGCTGACTGTAATTGATAGTGATGGTTACATCACCCACTCTTTCTGTTGCTGTCGCAGGCGGGCTTGGCCTTTTCGATTTATCCTTTTGTGCACAGGAATTAAATGCAGTTAAAACTAAAAAGCTGAACAGGATGGTTGAATATATATATTTCATGGTATAATTATTTACAGGCAAGTTAATCAATTATCCGGGGACTTAAAAATGTCGGCTCAAAAAATAAGTTTAAAAATACAGGTCATTGTACCGGTTGAATATAAAAACTCACCATTTTATCTGCCCAGAAAAAAGTTACGTAACCATCAGTATTAATATCAAACCTCAATGTCTCATTAAATTCTGCGCTTTTATTTCCTCTTACCGGTACCCGCAGCACATCATTTTCTTCTTTGTATTCTGCAATTGATGGTAATTTCCAGGTTTTATTAAATACCAATATCCAAGATTTTCGGATTACGTATGTCAACAGGCTGTACTTTCCTTTTGGCACTAATTTGCCTTCTATTAAAACATCCCTGTCCAGTTCCAGAACAGCTGCGCCTTTCTCTCCTATCGGCCAGATCTGATCAGGCAAGGGTTCCAGGTTCTCTCCAATTACTCTTCCTTTTACTGATGGTTGGGTATACTTCACAGTAATTTTTATGTCACCCGCCATTTGCGTAACCGTAACTGAACCTTTATCATTTTTTGATTTATGCTTTTGCATGCAGGATAAACAAACAGTACTCATAAAGGCAAAAGCCATACTAACAGTAAACAGGTGTTTCATTTATATATTTTTTCAGAAAAAAAAGTGCTAATGTAAAACAGTAGTTTTATTTATACGCAACTATTAAAAAAATATTTTAATCAGGTATCAAACCAATAGGTAAAATTATTTCCCAGCGGTTTTTTACCAGTGGGTTCAATAAATCTTTATCCAACAAATGTGAAAACCTGATGCCAAAGTTTAAAGGCAACGAATTCCAGAGTTTAGTATCAAAATAAATTTCAGCCCCTGTACTCCGGTTCATAATTTCGGTAAGCACACCATTTACTCTTGCTTTAGCATTGGTATAGTCATAAAATGCATTAGCCCTTATCCGCTGAAAAAATAAAATATTGGCAAAGCCCCAGTCGGGATAAAAAATTGGCAACTGATAATTGACTCCGATTTTATACATACGCCTTGTACTTAAAGCCTCATAACCCCTGGAATAAGAAAATACTTTACTGAACAGATCAGGCAAGGTATCTCTGTTTTGATAAGCTGTATTAATAACAAAACTGTGATTAACAAACAAGCCTGGAAAGTAAAATGATGCATGACCAACAAACTTATGGCTGTTAATCACATTTACTGCATCACGGTAGTTTACAGAAACAGACTGAGCCCAACGTGGGTTCACATGCTGCTTTGCCTGCTGGCTTATATTACTGAAACTTAAAAATGCATTTATGTAATCAATGGAATTATTACTGAAAACATTTTTGCCAACACCCCGGTAATAATACTGCTCTATATTATATCCGCCGCCAAAATTCAAAAACTTATTTGTTCTTCCCCCAACAAAACGAAGAGGAATTGAAACCGCAGCTTTTACTGTTGCCGCATTGTAACTTACTGATTTCCCTATGGCCGTATCAACAGTACGATTAAAACTCTGTTCAACACCCAGATTAAAAACCGGGAACCAGCCTGCATATGCAGCATTGAAACCAATGGTACTGCTTTTATCTGTTCGGTTATAAGTATAAGTAAGGGTATTGCTGAAACTGCTTAATAT
>JBATAS010000414.1:0-7454 GCA_049661965.1 Ferruginibacter sp.
ATGCATAACCCGATCAACCCGGTTATCATACAGTGCCGCCCCGACTGGACCTGGTTATTTTATGTGCGTACTGATGGTAAAAACACGCAGCAAACAATTGCAGACCTCGAAAAAATTTATAAAAGAATTGCTCCGGGCTATGTGTTTGATTATAATTTCCAGGACAGTGAATACGAAAGGCTTTTCCGCAGTGAGATGCAGATTGGTAAACTGGTGAATTGGTTTGCATTCTTCGCCATTTTTATTTCCTGCCTGGGGTTGCTTGGGCTTACCGTTTACACTGTTGAAAGAAAAACAAAAGAGATAGGAATCCGTAAAGTACTCGGCGCTTCCGTAATAAGTATTGTGTCGCTGGTATCTAAACAATTCATGTTGCTGATCTTACTGGCGTTTGTAATTGCCATTGTACCAGCCTGGTATTTTATGAACAACTGGTTGCAGGATTATACTTACCGCATCAATATTGGCTGGTGGATTTTTGTAGTTGCTGGTGGAATGGCGTTGCTGGGTGCCTTGGTGACGATCAGTTTCCAGGCCATAAAAGCAGCCATGTCGAACCCGGTGAAGTCACTCCGAACGGAGTGATGGAATCCCGATATGGTTCGGGATAAAATCATTGCGGACTGAGTAATCTGTAAATGATTACGGTAATGTTTCGGAATAAAGATGTATGCCTTCCGGCAGATTTAAGAACAGGATAAAAATACTATTATGTTTAAAAATTATTTCAAAACAGCTTTACGCAATCTTCGTAAAAACAAACTGTATTCTGCCATCAATATTTTTGGATTGACAGTAGGGCTTGCAGCCTGCCTGCTGATCGGTGTTTATATCAATCATGAACTCAGCTATGATAAGTTCAATGCAAATGCAGACCGGATAGTAAGGGCTACCATGGAGTATAAGCAGGCCGAAACGGTGAATACAGTAGCCAGTACAGGAACCAAAGTTGGGCCTCAGTTCAAAAGAACTTTTCCGGCTATTGAAGAATATGCAAGAACTTTTATCAGCAGCAGTGTTATAAAGAGCGGGGATAAGGTTTTTGAGGAGTCCCGTGTCCTTTTTGCTGATGATCCTTTCTTTAAAATATTTTCATTCAAACTTATTGAAGGTAATGCTGCAACTGCATTGGACGCACCAGATAAGATTGTGCTTACCCAATCAATGGCAAAAAAATATTTTGGTAGCCAAAATGCAGTTAATAAAACATTGAATGTTATCGGTAAGGACATGACTGTATCTGCCGTTTGCGAAGATGCTCCGCAAAACTCTCAACTTAAATTTGATTTTGTTACACAGTTCCTGAATTTATCAAACGTTAAAGAAGAAACCTGGTGGAATGCAAACTGGATAACTTATTTCCTGGTACGTGATAAAAACAGCATAGCGCAACTTCAACAACAGGTAAACAGGTACATGCAGACTGCAGAAGTGAGAACAGAAGCCCGCCTGGAGGGGAATAATTATCTCACCTATAATTTAGAACCATTAACAAAAGTTCATCTCTATTCATCACTTGCCGGCTTTGAACCCAACGGAAGCATAACATACATTTATATGTTTTTAGTAATTGCATTACTAATATTGATCATCGCCTGCGCCAATTATACCAACCTTGCAACTGCACAATCAACCGGCCGCAGCGGAGAGATAGGCATGCGTAAAGTGATGGGTGCTTCAAAGCAGCAGGTGTTTATGCAGTTTATCGGTGAGTCGTCGGTAATCACTTTTATTGCAGCAGCACTTGCTTTTTTATTGAGTATGTTTTTGATTCCTTATTTCAACAATATCACCGGTAAACATTTTACAACCGATGTGTTGCTGCAGCCGATACCAATCATCGCATTAATTGTGTTTTGCATCCTGGTTAGTTTTTTTGCAGGGCTGTATCCTGCACTGGTTTTATCGGGCACACAAATAATGGGTGTGCTTAAAAAAGGGTTCACCTTTACAGGCGGTAATAATATGCTTCGCAAAAGTTTGATTGTTGTTCAGTTTGCGGTTTCTATATTCTTGATTATTTACACGGTTATCATTCTGCAGCAGATGAATTATATGCAGACAAAGAACCTCGGTTATGATAAGGAGCATGTGGTTGTATTGCCCATTGGGGGAAAGATGCAAAAGGATTTTCAGAATATTAAAGGTGCTATTGTGAAAGTGCCGGGTGTGGAAGCGGTTACTGCTGCTTATGAAACACCAGAATATGTTGAATGGGGTGATGGCATTACGGCAACTGATGAGAAGGGGCAGCATGATATATCACTTAATGCCATGCCTGTTGATCTTGATTTTACAAAAACGATGAAGATGCAAATGGCGGTAGGGCGTGATTTCCAGGAATCTGATTTTGGTATCATGGACACCAGTAATAATTATGCAAACTTTCAACAGCCATATATCATCAATGAATCATTGGCAAAACAAATCGGCTGGACACCTGAACAGGCACTGGGTAAGACAATTGAGAAGGGCTCGGCTGGTCCGGTGGTTGGTGTAGTTAAAGATTTTAATTTCAGCAGTCTGCATGATCCTATCGGGCCATTAGTGATGTTCCTGGGCAGAAATTATTCACGTACTTATATGGTTCGTATAAGTGGCAACAATATAAAAGAAACACTGGGCAGCCTGGAAATGGTCTGGAAGCAAAGAATTCCCGACAGGCCATTCAACTACCATTTCCTGGATGAGGATTATAATAAATTATACCAGGCCGAGCAACGCACTTCGGTTTTATTCAGTGTGGCAGCAGGTCTTGCCATTTTGCTGGCTTGTCTTGGTTTATTTGGATTGGCTGCATTCACAACTATACAACGTACAAAAGAGATCGGAATAAGAAGAGTGCTGGGTGCAAAAGTGAGCAACATCACCATGTTGATATCATCAAACTTTTTAAAACTGATTGGCGTAGCCATTTTAATTGCAGCGCCACTTGCCTGGTGGGCAGCAAATAAATGGCTGCAGGATTTTGCATTCCGGATTCCGGTGCAGTTGTATGTGTTTGTAATTGCTGCAGTGGTAACTATGTTTATTGCAATGTGTACCGTTGGATTTCATTCGATAAAAGCTGCATTAACCAACCCGGTAAAGAGTTTAAGAACAGAATAAAATATAATGCCATGATAAAAAATTATTTTAAAGTAGCATTCCGGAATCTCTGGAAAAATAAAGGATACAGCGCCATTAATATTTTTGGACTGGCTATTGGCCTCGCTACCTGTTTGCTCATTACATTATATGTAACAGATGAATTAAGTTACGACAGGTATAACGAAAAAGCCGATCGTATTTATCGTATTAACTCCGATCTGCATTTTGGCGGTGCCGACCTGCATATGACACAAACCTCAGACATGATGGGAGCCTTGTTGAAAAAGGATTATCCACAGGTAGAAGAATTTACACGTATCTACAGCAATGAAGGCAGCAAACTTGTAAAGAAGGGTAACGAATTTATTAATGAACCGCATATTGCTTATGTCGATTCAACTTTCTTTGATGTATTTACCCTTAAAGCTATTGCAGGCAATCCCAAAAAAGCGTTGTTTGAGCCAAATACAGTTGTGCTTACAGAATCGGCTGCAAAAAAATATTTTAATGATGTAAATGTACTGGGTAAAACAATTGAAATAAAAAAAGGCGAAACCACTAACCCGTATAAAATAACTGCGGTCATTCATGATGTACCAAAAGAGTCGCATTTTAATTTCGAATTCTTTCTGTCTATGAAGAATGCAAATTACAACTGGGGGCAGCTTACCAGTCATAATTTTCATACTTATATGCTGTTAAAGCCCGGTACAGACTACAAAGCCTTTGAAAAGAATTTCGGCCAATATATTAGTAAATACGTTTTGCCTTATGCTCAGCAATTTATTAAAATCAGCAGCATGGAAGAATTTGAGAAAGCAGGAAATAAACTGGAATACAGCCTGATGCCCTTAACCGATATTCATCTGCACAGTGATTATAATTTCGAAATTACTGCAACAGGTAATATCCAGTACATTTATATTTTTTCTGCTGTTGCTTTGTTCATTCTTATCCTGGCCTGCATTAATTTTATGAACCTGAGCACAGCCCGCAGTGCTAAGCGTGCAAAAGAAGTGGGTATTCGCAAAGTACTGGGTACCGAGAGGAAAACATTGATAGGCCAGTTTCTGGTTGAATCCACGCTTACAGCATTTGTTGCACTTGCTGTAGCGCTCTTGGTTGCCTGGTCAGTCTTGCCTTTATTTAACGATGTGGCTGCAAAAACACTGAGTATAAAAGATTTGCTAAGCCCTCATATATTACCATTCCTTATCCTGTTGCCGTTTGTTGTGGGCTTAATGGCAGGAAGTTACCCGGCACTTTTTCTTTCAAAATTTAAACCGGTTGTAGTTTTAAAAGGAAATGCAAATACAGGGTTTAAAAAAAGCAACCTGCGTAATTTTCTGGTAGTTTTTCAGTTTGCCACTTCAATTATTTTAATCATTGGCACCATTATTATGTACAGCCAGTTGCATTATATTCAAACCAAGAAATTAGGATTTAATAAAGACCAGGTGCTGGTAATTGATGGTGCGTATGCATTGGGTAAAAATACACAAGCTTTTAAAAATGAAGTGTTGGCTATGCAGGGAGTAAGCAGTGGTACGCTATCATCTTTTTTGCCGGTAAGCAATTCTTCCCGTAGTGATAATACCTATTCCACTGAAGCTGTAATGACATCTTCAAGCGGAATAGATATGCAAACCTGGGAAGTGGATTATGATTATTTAAAAACCATCGGAATGGAAATTGTGCAGGGGAGGAATTTTTCAAAAGATTATGGTTCAGATTCAAGCGCCATCCTCATTACTGAAACTACTGCAAAAATGATGGGTTTTAAAGAGCCAATCGGGAAATTGATTTATATATCCGCAGAGAACAATCATGACAATACACTTATCGCATTACATGTAATAGGTGTTGTAAAAGATTTTCATTTTGAATCGCTTCGTCAAAAACTCGGGCCACTTTGTATGCGCTTGATCAACAGTACCGGCCTTGCTTCGTTTAAAGTATCAGCTGCAAATTCTAAAACCCTGGTAGGGCAAATAGAAAAAAAATGGAAGGAACTGGCGCCCGGTATTCCGTTCAGTTATCGTTTTATGAGCGATTCATTCAACCAGATGTACCGCAGCGAACAGCGTGCAGGAACCATTGCCATTGTTTTTGCGGTGCTAGCCGTATTAATAGCCTGCCTTGGATTATTTGGTCTGGTTACTTATATGGCCGAGCAACGTACCAAAGAAATAGGTATACGCAAAGTGCTGGGCGCATCGGTAAGTAATGTAGTTACCATGCTTTCAAAAGATTTTTTAATACTGGTTGCTGTTGCGTCTGTATTGGCATTTCCCGTTGCATGGTGGGCCATGCATAAATGGCTACAGGATTTTGAATACAGGATAAATATAAGTGTGTGGGTTTTTGTAATTGCAGGAGTAGCCGCTTTGTTGATTGCGTTGTTAACGGTGAGTTACCAGGCAATAAAAGCGGCATTGTCAAACCCGGTTAAATCATTACGAACAGAATAAATCTAAGATTATGCTGAAACATTATTTCAAAACAGGAATCAGGAATTTAGTCCGTAACAAAGGATATACTGCTATCAATATTCTTGGACTGGCCGTGGGTATTACCTGCTGTTTGCTTATTATGCTCTTTGTGCGGAGCGAATGGAGCTATGACAAATTTCATGGTAAAAATGATCGTATTTACCGTATGTGGCAGGATGAAAAATATGAAGACCAGCAATTGGTGAATGTTTCTACTCCTGTTATCCTGGCATCAACGCTGCAGAAAAATTTTCCGGAAGTTGAAACTACCTGCAGAATAATCAGTAACAATCCGGTAGTTACACTGGATAATAATGATTTTACAGACAATGCTTTGATGGTTGATTCAACTTTCTTTCAGGTTTTTGATTTTAAACTTACTGAGGGAAGCCGCAACAATCCCTTCCCAACGGCTAACTCCCTTATTTTAAGCAGGTCAACAGCAAAAAAATATTTTGGAAACAGAGATGCTGTTGGAAAAAATATACAGTTGCAATTGGGTGATGAAAAAATGTTGTTTACGGTGAGTGGGATTTCCGAAGATGCTCCTGAGGCATCCAGCATAAAATATAATATGCTGATCAGCTACAGCAACGTTGGCAAACTGGTAAGCCCCAGGGGTCAACAAAGCTGGTTTAATATATATGGCGAAACCTATGCGCTGCTGCGTAAAGATGCAAAGCCGGCACAACTGGCTGCCAAATTTCCTGCCATGATGAAACAGGCGCTGGGAGAAGATTACAAAGAAGGCAGTTTTGAATTATACCTGCAGCCCATTACAGATATTCATCTTAATAATAAATTACCGGCAGGTATTCAGCCCATCAGCAATCCCAAATATTCTTATATACTTGCCACGATAGGTTTATTGATATTACTGGTAGCATGTATCAACTTCATTACATTATCTATTGGCCGCTCATCTTCAAGAGCAATGGAAGTGGGCGTACGAAAAGTGATGGGTGCAGGCAGGGAGCAACTGGTGCGCCAGTTCTGGGGCGAAGCTTTTTTGTTGACACTTGTTTCTGTAATCATCGGTATGGTGCTTTCGTATTTATTGATCAATCCTTTCAACCAGATAATAAACCGTGAATTATCTATACCCTTCGATTTTACTTTTATCATGTTCTGTATTTCGCTTGTAATTTTTATTGCGTTGATTGCCGGTATTTATCCCGCCATCATTCTTTCAGGATTTAAGCCTGTAGAAGTTTTAAAAGGAAAGCTGTCATTAAAGACAAATTCGGGCTGGTTGCGCCAGGGCCTTGTTACAGGCCAGTTCACAGCATCAATCGCCATGATTGTATGTACCATCATCATTGGTAAGCAAATGAATTATTTTAAAAACAAAGACCTGGGTTATAATAAAGGCCAGGTAGTGGTTGTGCAAACCAATCTTCAGCCAAAAGAAGGGAGTGCGTTGGCGGAACGTTATCGTACAGCATTATTAAAATATCCGGGGGTGCAGGATGCAACTGTATCCATGTACAGTTTTGCAGAAACACCCTGGGTAACCATGGGATTTACCAATGCGAAAAAAGAATATAAAACTTTTCAATACAATGCTGTTGATGCAGATTTTATAAAGGCGATGAACATTAAGATGAAAGAAGGAAGAAGTTTCAGCCTTGACAATGTTTCCGACCTGGCAAATGCAGCCATCATAAATGAAACGTTTGTAAAAGAATTTGGATTGAAAGATCCAATCGGGAAAAAATTACCCGGCAATTTTACCCAACAGATCATCGGCGTGGTGAAGGATTTTAATTTTGAATCGCTGCATACACCGGTATCTGCATTATTGATGACGATGACACCTGATTCTGTTTTCAGGAAAACAGAAAATATTGATTTTGCACTGCCGCCACAACC
>JBATAS010000415.1:0-3267 GCA_049661965.1 Ferruginibacter sp.
CTATTGACCTCTGCCGTTACCAGGTAGCCAACTGCTATATGGGCCGTGTAGGTTTAATTAACAGTGGCGGCGAAAGCAAAGGTGCAACTGATTTGGCCGAAGCAGTAACAACCGCAGTAATTAATAAACGTGCCGGTGGCATGGGCTTAATAAGCGGCCGTAAGGCATTTCAAAAGCCAATGACCGAGGGTATTGAATTACTGAATACCATTCAGGATGTATATCTGGATAACAGTATTACAATAGCATAATCATATCTATTTCCCACAAAGCAAAAAATACTGTTCAGACTTAAATCTTTACGTAATTTGTGCTTTGTGGGAATTTTCTTATTTTATAAGTGACCAACCCAAACAGCTAACGAGAAATTTTAAATATGCGACAGGAAGAAGATTTTGACGCCAACCTGGCCGGTGAAGAAGGAACCGAGGAACAATTAAAGGCTAATTGGTTTAAACGGATGAAAAAAGGCATCCTTACATCTACAAAAGATAAAAAAGATGCCCCGGAAGGATTATGGTCAAAATGCCCCACCTGTAAATACACTTCACCTGTAACCGAACTGGCCGAAAACAAATTTGTTTGCCCCAAATGCGAATACCACCACCGTATTGGCAGTCAGGAATATTTTCAAATCTTATTTGATAACAGTGAATATACCGAGCTGTTTGCCAATATAAAATCGAAGGACTATCTGCAGTTTGTAGATTTAAAGCCCTACGGTAAACGGCTTGAAGAAACCTATGCCAAAACCGGTATTCATGATTCTATGACGGTGGCCCACGGAAATATTATGAATAACCCGCTGGTTATTGCCTGTATGGATTTTGAATTTATTGGTGGAAGCCTTGGCAGTGTTATGGGGGAAAAAATAAGCCGTGCCTGCGATTACTGCATGGAACATAACACACCATTTATGATTATTAATAAAAGCGGAGGAGCCAGGATGATGGAAAGTGCTTTTTCGCTGATGCAGCTTGCCAAAACTTCGGGTAAACTATCTCAACTCAGCGACAGGAAAATACCTTATATCTCTCTTTGTACCGATCCTACTTTTGGTGGCACCACGGCCTCTTTTGCCATGCTTGGCGATGTTATCTGTGCCGAACCCGATGCTCTGATTGGTTTTGCCGGCCCCCGTGTAATTAAAGAAACTATTAAAAAAGACCTGCCAGAAGGTTTTCAGCGAAGCGAATTTTTGCTGGAGCATGGTTTCCTCGATTTTATTGTTCACCGCAAGGAACTACGGGAAAAATTGGGTAACTTGTTAGTCCTCTTTAAAGGATAACAATTTACTGCATCCATATTATTTTATACTTACTGAATAATGCCTTGCAGTAATAATTGAAAAAATTATGCTGCTGAAAATTACTGCCATATTCCTTTTTTTTAATTTACTGGTACCGTGTAAATCGTCTGCACAAACTACCTGCAGCACTTTAGGTCAAAATCCCGAAACCGCATTTCCGGTTTGTGGTACATCTGTATTTAAACAAAGCCTTGTGCCTTTGTGTGGAGGAAGGCGTATCCCTTCTCCTTGCCCCGACCTTGATTCGGTTATCACCGATGTAAACCCTTTTTGGTATAAATTCACCTGCTTTGAAAGTGGTAAGCTGGAGTTGATGATAATACCTGACAGTCTCTTTGAAGACTATGACTGGCAGATATTTGATGTTACCGGAAAAGACCCAAGAGATGTATATACAGATACCAGCATGTTTGTTGCTTGTAACTGGTCTGCCGATCCCGGCATTACAGGAGCATCTGATGTTTCAGGAGGTGTATCCCTGGTTGAATGTGAGGGTTTTGGAGTAAACCGTTTCAGTAAAATGCCCGACCTCATTGCCGGCCACAATTATCTTTTACTGATCAGTCATTTTGAAATAACACTTTCGGGTTACAGCCTTTCATTTGGCGGAACCGGCAACACGGCCGTAATTACTGATACTATTCCTCCGCATATGTCGGCGGCCGAACCGGTAACCTGCGATGGAAGTGAGATCATTGTCAAACTTAATAAACGAATGAAATGCAACAGCCTTGCTTTGGATGGATCTGATTTTGTTTTGAGTCCGCCAGTGGCAACTATTTCGGCTATTTCGGGTATTGGTTGTGCAGCTGCATTTGATATGGACTCAATATTTGTAACCTTCAGTGCTCCCTTGCCCGTTGGTAATTACCAGATAACCGCACGGAACGGAAGTGATGGAAATACGATACTTGATCTTTGCAATAATGGAATTCCCGTGGGAGAATCCATCCCCTTTACGGTGCTTTCGCCACTGCCTGTTCCTATGGATAGTTTACAAAACAACCGTTGCAGTACTGATTCTGTCCTGCTTGTTTTTCCTGATGCACTAAAATGTAATTCTGTTGCCGCCGATGGGAGTGATTTTTTTGTAACAGGCACCTATCCCGTAACTATAAGCAATGCCATGCCTGTTAATTGTGTAAATGGTTTAACAAAATTGATTGTTGTTCGTTTTACATCTACGTTAATTCAACCAGGTAATTTTCAAATTGTTTTACAAACCGGCAGCGATGGCAATACTTTACTCAGTGAGTGTGATACTCCGTCGGTAGCAGGATCGGCGATACCATTCAGCATCAAACCCAAACCTGTAGCCGCTTTCAGTTTTCCTGGTTCCACCTGCCTTCCCAATGCAGATATATCATTTACAAACCTGTCAACTATTTCCGACGGCTCACAAAACAGTTTTCAATATGCCTGGAATTTTGGTAACCCCGGCAGCGGAAGACTTAATACCTCGGATGTAAAAAACCCAACGCATGTTTATAATAATACAGGGCCATATACTGTAACACTGCAGGTAACCAGCAATGCAGGTTGCATTCACGACAGTACTATCTTACTAAACACAATACATCCGCAACCTGTTGCCGATTTTGGTTTCAGCAAACCCGCAGTTTGCATAGGTACATCTGTAATCCTGCTCGACTCATCTGATGGCATGGATGGCATTACCGAAAAATGGTTTTGGACTATGGGAGACGCCAATACAGCATCTACACAAAATGTAACCCACACTTATGCTAATGATGGAACTTATACAATAAGCCTTTATACAATTAACAGTCATGGTTGTAAAAGTTATGTACGTAATAAAAATTTTACTGTTTATCCATATCCAACAGTAAGTGCAGGGCCCGACAGGGTTGTATTGGAAGGAGGAAACGTTAGCCTGCAGGCATCGGCAACCGGAACTGGGTTACAATATTTATGGACCCCGTCGCTATATCTTTCTG